>NZ_QUGE01000019.1:0-39457 GCF_003478825.1 Peptoclostridium sp. AF21-18 | reverse complement strand
TAAATTTAACTTTTATTTATTTTGACAGTCCACTCTACGGGTAGCAGTTCATTCGACTTTAGCTTCGGGCGGAGCTCGAACTAGAGGGGAGAAATCGACGAAGCCTGGAGAGCGTATTGTTTATAATTGCAAGCATAAAAAGAGAGGCTCTTGAAAAAATTCAAAAGCCCCTACAAATACTAATCTTCAGTTATTTCGTATCCATGTTTTCTATACTGCTCAACTATTTCACTCCATAGTTCTTCTATTCCAGTTTTTTTAGATGAAGATACAGGTATTATCTTTTCATCCTTTTCTAACTGAAGTTTCTTTCTTATAACACTTAAATGTTTTAAATACTGTCCTCTTGATATCTTATCCGCTTTTGTCGCAACAACAACACAATCATATCCGTAGTATTTTATCCAATCGTACATCATCTTATCGTCTGCTGTAGGTTCGTGTCTTATATCTACAAGAAGGAATATCGCACAAAGCTCGTCCCTATCCTGAAGATATCTCTCCATTACCTGTCCCCACTTATCCTTTTCAGACTTAGCAACCTTTGCATATCCATACCCTGGTAAATCGACAAAGAAGAACTCCTTATTTATTAAGTAGAAGTTTATTGTTCTTGTCTTACCTGGTGTAGAACTTGTTCTAGCGAAATTTCTTCTGTTAAGTAAAGCATTTGTAAGTGATGATTTACCAACATTAGATCTCCCAGCTAGTGCTATCTCAGGTATCCCATCTGTAGGATACTGGTGTCTATGAACTGCACTCATTGTTATCTCTGAGCTTCTTATTTTCATTCTCTCACCTCTCTATATTAACGCTTCTTTTAAAACATCGTCCATTGTTTCAACTAATACGAATTCCATATCAGCTTTTACATTTTCTGGTATTTCGTCTAAATCAGCCTCACATTCTACTGGAAGAAGTGCTTTTTTCACTCCTGCTCTATGTGCTGCTAATAATTTTTCCTTAACTCCACCAACAGGAAGTACTCTACCTCTTAGAGTTATTTCACCAGTCATAGCTATATCTCCTGGCACTCCTCTACCTGTAAGTGCTGATATTACAGCAAGAGCCATAGTTATACCAGCTGAAGGACCATCTTTTGGTGTAGCTCCTTCTGGTAAATGTATGTGTATATCTGTATTTTTGTAGAATTCTGGATCTATGCCTAGCTCATCAGCTCTAGATCTTATGTATGATATACCAGCCCTAGCTGACTCTTTCATAACATCTCCTAGCTGACCTGTAAGTACTATTTCTCCCTTACCTTTAAGCACATTTACCTCTACTTCAAGGGTAACTCCACCTACTTCTGTCCAAGCAAGACCAGTTACAAGACCTACTCTTGGCTCATCTTTAGCTAAATCATATTTGAATATTTCTTTACCTAAGAATTCCTGAAGGTCTTCCATCTTAACATCGTATCCTTCTAAGCTTGGATCTTCAACGTATTTCTTAGCTACTTTTCTACAAACTTTTCCTATTGTTCTTTCTAATGTTCTAACACCTGCTTCTCTAGTGTATGAATTTATTAATTTTCTCATAACATCTTCGTCCATTGTAACGAATCCTTCAGCAAGAGCATTTTCTTTTATCTGTTTTGGAAGAAGATATTTCTGAGCTATATTTAATTTTTCTTCTTCTATATATCCAGAAATTCTTATAACTTCCATTCTGTCTAATAATGGTCTAGGCACTGTATCTAAAGTATTTGCAGTTGTTATAAATAGTACCTTTGATAAATCAAAAGGTATTTCCATATAATGGTCTACAAATCCTTTATTCTGCTCTGGATCTAGAACTTCTAGCATTGCTGAAGCTGGATCTCCTTTATAATCAGATGCCATTTTATCTATTTCGTCTAGTAAGAATACTGGATTCTTGCTGCCAGCTTCTTTCATTCCGTTGATTATTCTACCTGGAATTGCACCTACATAAGTTCTTCTGTGTCCTCTTATTTCAGCCTCATCTCTAACCCCACCAAGAGAAAGTCTAGTATATTTTCTTCCTAATGCTTTAGCTACAGACTTAACTATAGATGTTTTACCAACACCTGGAGGTCCAACAAGACAGATTATTGGCCCTTTTGGAGATTTAGATAATTTTCTTACTGATAAATATTCAAGTATTCTTTCTTTAACCTTATCTAATCCGTAGTGTTCTTTATTTAATATCTCTTCTGCTTTTTTAACATCTAATTTTTCTTTTGTTTCCTTATTCCAAGGAAGTGAGAATATCATATCTAAATAATTTCTACTAACTGCTGAATCAGGTGAAGATGGACTCATTCTAGCAAATTTTTCTATTTCTTTAGATATTTTTTCTTTTGTTTCCTTTGGTGCTTTTAGAGTTTTTAATTTTTTTCTATATTTTTCAGCATCAGATGATGTATCCTCATCTTCTCCAAGCTCTTTCTGAATAGCTCTTAACTGTTCTCTTAAGTAGTATTCTTTCTGGATTTTGCTCATCTGTTTTTTAACTCTTAAAGCTATTTTTTTCTCTATCTTCATTATTTCTACTTCTTCTAATATGATAGAGTACATTAATTCTAGTCTTTTCTTAACATCGAATTCTTCTATTATTTCCTGCTTTTTATCATTTTTTAGATATATATTAGCAGCTATTGTATCCACTAATCTTCCGTAATCGTCTATTTCTGAAAGACTTATTAATATCTCAGGAGACATTTTGTTTCCTATATTTATATAGTCTTCAAAAGCAGCCATTAAACTTCTAACTAGCGCCTGTATTTCTTTTGCTTCTTCTTCATTTTCAGCAGTTTCAGTTTCGTCATCCTTAACCTCTACCACTTCTTCTACTACAGCTTTAAAGTATCCTTCTTCTTTATCTACACTTTTGATGGTAGCTCTAGTAACCCCTTCTACAAGTACTCTAACAGCATCTCCAGGTAATTTTATCATCTGTTTAATATTTGCTATAGTACCTACTTTGTAGAAGTCATCTTCATCTGGATCGTCTATTTCTGGATCCTTCTGTGTAGTAAGGAATATAACCTCATCATTCATCATAGCTTCTTCTAATGCATTTAGAGATATTTCCCTACCTATATCAAAATTTAATACCATATATGGAAAGATTGTTAATCCTCTAAGAGGTATTACTGGTAATTCACGTTCTATTTTAGTATTTTTATTACTCATATTCAGCCCTCATCTCCTTTTTTAAGAATTTTACTGCTTTTTCTATTATATCTTTACAGATATTAATTTTCAACCGAAAATATTTTAAATTTTATCATTTAATAGATTATTATATCCTTATCTCGGTTTATTTGCAATTATTATTTTTACTATCACGCCTCTATTTATTATTATACCCTATTTAGTGTCATAAATTACAATAAATAGATTAAAATCATTTTATTTAGATAACTTTTGTAATTTTAAAAATAATATTAACTTATATATTATATGTTATAATAGAAATTGATTTGAAATTAAAAAAAAATTAAATCTATTTTTACAAGGAGGATTAAAATGCTCAAACTTTTTTTAACATTTTTTAAAATTGGTGCATTTACTTTCGGCGGAGGTTACGCTATGGTTCCTCTAATCCAAGACGAGCTTGTAAAGAAACAAAAATTAGTCAGCGAGGAAGAATTTTTGGACTATCTTTCTATAGCTCAAAGCTATCCCGGTGTTTTAGCGGCAAATATTTCTATACTTTTAGGTTATAGAATAAACGGCATAAAAGGTGTATTAGTCTGCCTATTAGGTGCAACTATGCCATCATTCTGTATAGTTATAGCTTTAGCGTATTTATATTTTGCTAATTCTTCTTCTAAAATACTCGATGGTTTCTTTAGAGGAGTCAACCCAGTTGTTATCGCACTTATATTATACTCATTCATAAAAATGCTAGAAAAACTTCCAAAAACTAAAAGAAATATTATTTTCTTAGTAGTTTCTTTTGTGGCTGTAGCATTCTTAAATATAAGTCCAATATATTTAATACTATTAGGAGGTGTATATAGCTTATGTCTAAAATAATACTTCTTTTCCTAATATTCTTAAAGATTGGGGCATTCAGTTTTGGTGGTGGCTATGCGATGCTTCCATTTATACAGCAGGAATTTATCAATAAATACCACTTCATAACTAACCAGGAATTTTTAGACTTGCTTGCAATTTCTCAGTCAACTCCTGGACCAATAGCGATAAACAGTGCTACATTTGTTGGCTTTAAAACTGCAGGTTTCTGGGGGTCACTTGCTGCATCTGTTGGTGTTGTAATATTCTCACTTGTTGGACTTACAATTATCTCTCATTTATTGGATAAGTTTAAGGACAATAAAAAGGTAGAAAACTTGCTTACAGTATTAAGACCTATAACTCTAGGTTTTATACTTGCAGCTGCTGTGTCTTCTGGTAAAGAAATTACTTGGGGGGCATATGATATAATCGCATTCTTAGTTGCGTTATATTTATTAAAAAAAGAAAAAGTTGGATCAATAGCCATAGTATTCATATTTGGAGCAATTGGTATATTGATGGCATTCTTATAAAATTGGAAAAAGAGCAAGTTTATAACTGCTATCTGCTCCACGGTTCCGACGCCTATTTGAAAATCAAATAGGTAGGCGTCTCCAAGTGTCGCATGATTTCAGTTATAAAACTTGCTCTTTTTTACACATTTATAAAAATAGCCATCGATAATATCAACTTGCTCCTGCATATATGGTGTTCAGCCATACTATGGTTCAGAAAATTTTATATGCTGACGCAAAAAGAAGGGTATTGAAATTAACAGCGACAATCTGCAGAACTTTGCATCCTTTTGTTAGCTTGACAAAGCTAACGCTTAAAAAGTAGCAAAGTTCGAAGCCTGGAGCGTTGATTCAATACCCTTCTTTGCGTTTCATATTAATTTTCTTTGTAAACTATAGTTGGCTGTACATCATCATTTATTACAGCTTCTTTAGTTACTACTACTTTTTCAACATTTTCTTCAGATGGTATTTCATACATTGTATCCATCATTATGTTTTCAACTATACTTCTTAGACCTCTAGCACCAGTGTTTCTGTCTATAGCTTTTTTAGCTATTTCTCTTAGTGCATCGTCTTCAAATTCTAGCTCAACATCTTCTATGTCGAATAATTTTTTGTACTGTTTTACTAATGCATTTTTAGGTTCTTTTAGTATTGTAACTAATGCATCTTCATCTAGCATATTTAATGTAGCTATTACTGGAATTCTACCTATAAATTCTGGTATTATACCGTATTTTAGTAAATCTTCTGGTAGTACATTTTCATATATTTTTCCTAAATCTAGGTTTTTCTTGCTTTCTATTTTAGCTCCGAATCCTAGAGTTTTTTCACTAGATCTTCTCTGGATTATCTGTTCTAATCCGTCAAATGCTCCACCTAATATGAATAGTATATTAGTTGTATCTATTTTTATAAATTCCCGGTTTGGATGTTTTCTTCCGCCCTGTGGAGGAACATTAGCTACAGTTCCTTCTAATATTTTTAGAAGTGCCTGCTGAACACCTTCTCCGCTGACATCTCTTGTTATAGATACATTTTCAGATTTTTTAGCTATTTTATCTATTTCATCTATGTAGATTATACCTTTTTCAGCTTTTTCTACATCATTATCTGCAGCCTGGATAAGTTTAAGAAGTATGTTTTCAACGTCTTCCCCAACGTAACCAGCTTCAGTAAGAGCTGTTGCATCTGCCATAGCAAATGGAACGTTTAATGTTTTAGCAAGTGTCTGAGCAAGTAGAGTTTTACCAGAACCTGTTGGTCCTAAAAGTAATATATTACTTTTCTGTATATCTACATCATTTTCAGAATTGCTGTATATTCTTTTATAATGATTGTAAACTGCAACAGATAAAGCTTTCTTAGCTTTTTCCTGTCCTATTACATAATCATTTAATATTTCCATCATTTCCTTTGGTTTTGGTAATGAATCTATTGATGTTGTTGCTTCTTCGTTAGCTTCTTCAAATTCTTCTCTGATTATATCTTCACAAAGTTCAACACATTCATCACATATACAAACATCTGGACCTGCTATTAATCTTCTTACCTGATCCTGAGTTTTTCCGCAGAAAGAGCATTTTAGCTGTTTTTTATCGTCAAATTTTGCCATTAAAATTCTCCTCTCTTATAACGGTTTATTTGTTATAACTTCATCTATTAAACCATATGCAAGTGCTTCATCAGCTTCCATGAAGTTATCTCTTTCTGTATCTGCCATTATTTTTTCTAAAGGCTGACCTGTATTTTCAGAAAGTATCTGGTTTAATTTTTCTTTCATTCTTATTATTCTCTTAGCCCGGATTTCTATTTCTGTTGCCTGTCCCTGAGCCCCACCTAGTGGCTGGTGTATCATTATTTCACTGTTTGGAAGTGCGTATCTCTTACCTTTTGCACCTGAAGAAAGTAAGAATGCACCCATAGATGCAGCCATACCTATACATATTGTACTAACATCTGGTTTTATATAGTTCATTGTATCGTATATAGCCATACCAGCTGTTATACTTCCACCTGGTGAATTTATGTAAAGATGTATATCTTTATCTGGATCTTCTGCTTCTAAGAATAAAAGCTGAGCTACTATAAGTCCTGCAGTATCATCATTTACCTCATCACATAAGAATATTATTCTATCCTTTAATAATCTAGAGAATATATCATAAGATCTTTCCCCTCTTCCTGTCTGTTCAACAACATAAGGTACTAATGCCATTTTATGTAACCCCTTTCTTTTTTTGCATTCAATATAAGGCTGCCTAAGATATCAAATATCGCTTTAGACAGCCTTGTTTTTTCAAATATTTATAGACTATTTATAAACTATGCTATAGTAGCATTTTCAACTAGGAAGTCTATAGTTTTTCTAACTTTTAGCTGACCAGCTATATCTTCTAAATCTTCTGGTCTTAAAGCTTTTTTCATTTCTTCAGCTTCCATTTTGTACATTTCAGCCATTTTAGCTATTTCAGCGTCAACTTCTTCTTCAGAAGCTTCTATGTTTTCTAATTTAGCTATTTCATCTAATACAAGAGTTCCTCTAACTAATTTTTCAGCATCTTCTCTTCTTTCTTCTTTTAATCCATTTAAGTCTTTGCCAGTTATTTCTAATAACATTTCCATCTGTAATCCCTGGCTCATTAACTGGTAGTTAAGATCCTGCATCATTCTATCTAACTGGTCTTCAACCATAGCGTTTGGAGTTATGAAGTCAGCTGCTTCAGCTATTTTGTTAACTATTTCTTCTCTTACCTGGTTTTCAGCCATGTTGTTAGCCTGTTCTTCTAAGTTAGCTCTTATGTCAGCTTTTAATTCATCTAAAGTTTCGAATTCTGTAGTATCAGCTGCGAATTCATCGTTTAATTCTGGCATTTCTCTAACTTTTATAGAGTTTATTTTTACTTCGAATTTAGCTGGTTTAGAAGCTAAATCTTCTCTTGAGTATCCTTCTGGGAATGTTACGTTAACTTCTACTTCTTCATTTAAAGCTTTACCAACTAACTGTTCTTCAAAGTTGTCTATGAATGTGTGAGATCCTATTGTTAATTCGTATCCTTCAGCGTTTCCACCTTCGAATTCTTCTCCATCAACAAATCCTTTGAAGTCTATGTTAACTATATCTCCATCTTCAACATTTCTTTCAACGTCTACTAATCTAGAGTTTTTTTCTACCATTCTATCTAATTCTTCAGCTATCATTTCGTCAGTTACTTCTGGAACATCTTTAGTAACTTCTACACCTTTGTAGTTGTCTAATTTAACTTCTGGTCTAACTTCTACTTCTACAGACATAACTAATCCGTTTTCTTTACTTATTTCATCTACATCTATAGATGGAGCACCTATTGGAAGTATTCCTGTTTCTTCTACTGCTGGTACGAATACTTCTGGGAATAATGCATCTATAGCATCTCCGTAGAATATTCCTTCACCGTAGTTCATTTCTATTATTTTTCTAGGAGCTTTACCTTTTCTGAATCCAGGTACGCTGTATCTACCTCTAGTTTTTTTGTAAGCTTTTTCAACTGCTCCGTTGAATTTATCGTAGTCTACTGTTATTTTTAAAGTAACTACGTTACCTTCTTTTTTAAGTAATTCTGCTTTCATTTCTTAAAAATCCTCCTAATATACTTTTGATATTACAATTTATGGTATTTGTATCCATCATAATTCTATATAACTATTCAATTATATCACATAACTTTTTTTAAATACAACCTTTCTTATGATTATATTTCAATTATTTGGCTATTTTTTTAGCTTTTTTCAAAAGTCATAGAGATTCTTCAAATTAAATTTCTACTTCCTTCACTTTTATATTATCTCCATCGATTTCTAATATAGCAAATCCTCTTTTGCTGCCCCCTCTTGGAAGAGAAAGACTACCTGGATTTATATAAAGTGTTCCATTTATTACTTCAGAAAAAGTTTCATGTGAATGACCAAATACAACTATGTCTGCTCCTTCTCTTTCTGCTTTAGTCTGTAAAAATTTTGTTCCGTATTTTACATCGTATCTATGTCCATGGCACACAAAAATTTTTTTTCCGCCAAAGTCAAATAATAATTCATCTTCTGCATCTTCAAAATCGCAGTTTCCTACAACAGCCATAACATTTACACCTGTTTCTCCGTAAATATATCTCGCATCCGAGTAGTTATCCCCTGCATGAATTATTAAATCGCAATTCTCTAAGTACGGAATTGCTTTATCCATATTTCTAACTAATCTATGAGTATCGCTAACTATACCTATTTTCATTATCTCACAACCCTTTTAATAAATTCTTCTTTCATCTTTTTAAGTGCATTTGCTCTGTGGCTCATGCTATTTTTGATTTCTGGATCTATTTCGCCAAATGTAGTATCAAATCCATCAGGCATAAACATGCAGTCGTATCCAAATCCATTTTCTCCATGTTCCTCAAATGTTATCTTACCTTCAACAGTTCCTCTAACAGTAAACTCTTTTCCATCTGGAAGTACAACACCTATTGCACTTACAAATCTCGCAGTTCTATCTTCCATCGGAACATCTTTCATAGCTTCGAATAATTTTATTCTGTTTTCTTCATCAGTTGCATGTTCTCCAGCATATCTCGCTGAGTATATACCCGGTTTTCCTCCTAAACAATCAACAACTAAACCAGAGTCATCTGCTATAGATATTTTCTTAGTTAGTTTTGAAATTGTTCTCGCTTTTATCAAAGCATTGTGTTCAAATGTTTTTCCGTCTTCTACTATTTCTATTCCGTCTAATTCAACATCTTTTAAAGACATAACATTATAGTCGAAATCTTTTAGTATATCCCCTATTTCCTGTAATTTGTGTTTATTTCCTGTAGCTATTACCACGTCTTTTCCGTAGTCCATACCAAGTACAGCATCACCTATTTCTGGGATTGCAGCTCTCTGTATTTTTATTAGCTCTTTGTTTCCTTTTTCCCCTAGTTCTAATAATTTATTTAAATCTTCTCTGCTAAATGGAGCTTCTTCTCCAGTTCCCTGAACTTCTACAAACTCTCCTTTGTCTGTCATTACAAAGTTCATATCCACTTTAGCTGCAGAGTCTTCTTCGTAGCAAAGGTCTAGTATATGCTCGTCATTTAAAACACCTGCACTTATTGCAGATACGAAATTCTTAATAGGAAGTTTTTTAATTTCTTTATTCTGATAAAGTCCGTAAATTGCCTGAGCTGCTGCAACAAACCCACCAGTTATTGAAGCTGTTCTAGTTCCACCATCTGCCTGAATAACATCGCAGTCAACCCATATAGTTCTCTCTCCTAATAAATCTAAATCTATAACAGATCTTATTGCTCTACCTATTAATCTCTGTATTTCCTGAGTTCTTCCGTCAATCTTTCCTCTAACTGAATCTCTTATCTTTCTCTGCTGAGTTGAGCTTGGAAGCATTGAGTATTCTGCGTTTATCCAACCTGTACCTGTATTTCTTAAAAATGGTGGCACTTTATCTTCAACTGTTGCAGTACATATTACCTTAGTTTCTCCCATCTCGATAAGCACAGAACCTGCTGCGTATTTTGTAAAATTCGTAGTTATCTTGACTGGTCTTATCTCGTCATTTGCTCTATTTCCTAATCTTTCCATACTGTGAAATCACCTCTTATTTAGTTTTTTATATTAAAATTACTAATTTATTATTTGCTATTTATTACATTCCAAGTTCTGATAATACATCTTCCTTGCTTCCCATTTCAGATAATTTTAAGAACATATCCTCGTCGATTACCTTTATTCCTAAATCATTTGCCTTAGTTAATTTTGAGCCAGCTTCCTCTCCAGCAAGCACAAATGTAGTAGACTTGCTTACACTTGAAGTAGCCTTTCCACCTCTAAGCTCTATAATCTCCTTAGCCTGATTTCTTTTTAATGTAGGAAGTGTACCAGTAAGAACTATCTTCATCCCTTCAAACAACTGAGGTATACCTTCAGATTTGTCCTCACCTGCTTCAGTATTTACACCAGCATCTTTTAACTTCTGGATAACTGCTAAATTCTGTTCTTCTCTAAAGAATTTTACAACACTCTCAGACATAATACTTCCAAACTCCTCAAGTTGCTGTAATCTCTCAACATCGGCGTTCATAATTTCGTCTAAACTGCTGAAGTTTGAAGCTAGTATTTTAGCTCCTTTCACACCGACAAATCTAATACCTAGACCGTTTATCAGTCTCCATAGGTCGTTTGATTTTGATTTTTCTATTGCTTTAATTAAATTATCAGCAGATTTTTCTCCCATTCTTTCAAGTGGCACAATCTGCTCTTTTTTTAGATAATATATATCAGAAACGTCTTTAATCAGACCTTCTTTTAGGAATAATGTGATTATTGACTCACCCATACCATCTATGTCCATAGCCTCTCTCGAAACAAAGTGAATCATTCCCCTTCTAATCTGTGCTGGACAAGAGATATTTATACACTTAACTGCAGCCTCACCTTCAAGTCTAACTGTTGGCTCACCACACTCAGGGCAGACACTAGGCATAACAAAGTCCTTCTCATCCCCTGTTCTATCCTCTTTCACAACCTCAACTATCTGCGGAATTATGTCTCCCGCTTTCTGAACTATAACATGGTCAAATAATTTTATATCCTTTTCTCTGATAAAGTCCTCGTTGTGAAGAGTCGCCCTACTAACAGAAGTCCCTGCTAGTCTAACAGGCTCAAGAATAGCTGTTGGAGTGATTGTACCTGTTCTACCAACCTCTACCTCAATATCTAAAATCTTGCTCTTCTTTCTCTCAGCTGGGAACTTGTACGCAATAGCCCATCTTGGACTCTTAGCTGTAAATCCCATCTCATTTCTCTGCTCAATGTTGTTTACCTTAACAACCATACCATCTATATCGAATTTTAAACTTCCTCTGTTTTCTGTCCAATACTCTATAAACTCTATAACCTCGTCTATTGATTTACAGATTTTGTAGTTTTCACTAACTGAGAAGCCTAGTTTTTTAAGGTATTCTAATGAATCAGAATGTGTATCTATTCCATCTAATTCGTTGATATTTTCTAGGTTAAATACGAATATATCTAAAGGTCTTTTAGCAGTTAGCTTTGAGTCTAACTGTCTTAATGATCCTGCTGCTAAATTTCTCGGATTGGCAAATACCTGTAGGTCGTGCTCTTCCTGATATTCATTGACCTTTTCAAAGTTTTCTTTAGAAATATAAACCTCTCCTCTGACAATTATCTCTCTCTTATCGTCTATCTTTAGAGGAATACTCTTAATTGTCATGGCATTTTTAGAAATATCCTCTCCAATTATCCCATTCCCTCTAGTTGCAGCACTTTTAAACTCTCCATTTTCGTAAGTTATCCCTACAGAAAGTCCATCTATCTTAAACTCAACAACATACTCTACATCCCCGTCAGCCATCTCTTTTACTCTTCTGTCAAAATCTCTTAAATCTTCAGCAGAGTATGCGTTTGATAGACTAAGCATCGGATTTTTGTGCGTAACCTGGTCAAACTTATCAAGTGCCATCCCCCCAACTCTATTAGAAGGAGAGTCTACTCTCTTGAACTTTGGGTTTTCTGCTTCTAGCTTGATTAGCTCTTTCATAAGCATATCATACTCGAAATCTGAGATTTCTGGTGTATCTTGGTTGTAGTATTTGTCGCTATGGTAGTTTATTTTGTCTATTAGATTATCTATTTGTAGTTTTATATCTTCTTTTCCCATAAAGTTTCCTCTCTAGTTTTTATTTTGAAAGAATTATTTTTTCTTTCTATATTTAATTATATCAAATTTGTTGAATTAGATATAAAAAATCTAAAAAAAGAAGAAGCTTTTAAAAACTTCTTCTTTTGATTTATATTTATTCTTTTTAATCTCTAGTTCCACTCTTTTTCTAATAGAAAATCTCTAATCTTTTTATCCTTTATACCATTTAATTATAAAAAATCACAGTTATAACTGATAAACAAGGTAATAATTCAATTTTTATTAGTTATAACTAATAAAATATCTAAAAATATCATTTTTATCGTTTATAACTAACAAAATAAAACCACTTTTCAAGAATTTCTCCTCAAAAAGTTGCTCACTTAATCTATTTCTTCTCTATAATCATCTCTTTAGCTGCAAAACTTTGCCCCATAACCTCAAGTGGCGAAATCTCCTTATCCACTTCCTCAAATCCAATCGCCTTATAACAATGGTACGCACTCAAATTATCAGCCACTACAGCCAAAGAAACTCTCTTCGCACCATACACTTCAAAAGCAAAATTAAGCCCCAACTTAATCATCTGCTTTGCGTATCCCTTTCCACGCTGAGCAGGATCCAAAATAATAAACCCTATCCTAAGCTCATCCAAAGTATCTTCAACATTTCTAAAATTGAAAAATCCCACTAACTTATCATCGTCAAACGCCACAAATGGCATGAATTTCTCAACAAAACTCAACTTTTCCTCAGTCAATGGATAATCGCCAAAAAGCCCAGCACTCCAAAAATTAAACGTCCTCTCATCTTGACACCACTTCACAACTTCCTTGGCATCATCTCTTCTATATGATCTAACTCTAAGCATAATCACAATCTCCTTTCAAAACTGTGCACATTTCTACATACAAAAATAATTAATACAATTATAAACCAAAACCTATCCACAAACTCACAAAATTATAAACAAAATCTAAATTACAATCAACAAAACAAAACATACCATCAAACTAAATAACCCAAGATATACCTCTAGCGTTCTTCATCAAAGAACGCTTTTAAGAAAGTAATAACTGTGCAAAGAGGGGCGAATATACTCCATTTGTGACTGTCGCAACTTGATTGCGCGTCACAAATGGAGTATATCGCCCCTCTTCCCAGTTATCTATTTCTTAAAAGTGTTCTAACCGCTCCTATCATATATAGAGATCCTGCACTTATTACAACATCCCCTTCTTCAGCAACTTCTAACACTCTTTCCAAAGCATCCTCAATCTTTTCCACAGCTTCCACATTACCTGTGTACTTCTCAATCTTAGCTTTTAACTTATCTGCAGAAATCTTTCTCGGATTATCTGGCTCAGTAACGACAACCTTATCAAACACAGGCATCAAAATCTCAAGCACTGTGTCGATATCCTTATCCTCAAGCATTCCAAGCATAAGCACAAGATTTCTATCAGCAAAGTACTTATCAATCACCTTTCTCAAAGATCTCGCACCATCCTCGTTGTGTGCCCCATCTATAATAAATGTAGGATTTTCCATAACTTTCTCAACCCTACCAGGCCATTTTGTCTCTAAAATACCTGCTTTCACACTATCATCTGTGATATTTGCTACCTTGCCACTTCTTCTAAGATAATCTATCGCATTTAAAGCAGTCACGCAGTTTCTAACCTGATGCTCACCTATTAACTTGATTTCCATATCCTTAAACTCTTTTCCATTAATAGAAAAATCAAATATCTGTGAATGAACATCGTCTTTCTTAACATTTATACTATTAAAATCTGCTTCAATAAATTCTGCATTTTCCTCAGCTGCAATTTTCTTAAGCACATCCTCAGCCTCATCCCCTTGAGAATAAACCACAACCGCAGAATCTTTCTTGATAATTCCACCTTTTTCGTAGGCAATTTTGGCAATAGTATCTCCAAGAACTCTAGTATGGTCTAAACTTATAGATGCAATAACGCTAACAAGTGGATTTTTTATAATATTTGTTGAGTCATATCTTCCACCAAGCCCAACTTCCATAACTGCGTAATCAACATTTTCCCATTTATATATTAAAAACGCCATAGCAGTCACAATCTCAAACTCAGTTGGAGAGTTGTACCCCTCAGCAATCATCTTATCTATCCGTAATTTAACCTCAGACACAGACTTTGCAATATGTTCATCGGTAATATTTTCCCCATTTATTCTAATTCTCTCGTTAAATACCTCAAGATATGGAGATGTAAACAGCCCAACCTTGTATCCACTTTTTTCAAGCACCTTTGCGATAAATGAACAAATAGAACCCTTACCATTAGTACCTGCAACGTGAATAATATTAAGCTCGTCCTGAGGATTACCTAAAAGTTCCATAAGCTTTTCGGTAGACTCAAGCCCAAGCTTCATACCAAACCTATGACTACTGTGTATATAATCTAAAGCTTCACTATAATTCATAACTTCCTCCAATAAATCTAACAAAATAAAAGCTACATTTTCTAATTAAACTTACTTTTACTCGACAGAAACTCTTCATTTCATATTTTACTTACTTCTAATAAGCACCCTTCCACTCTAAAAAGTTTTTAGCTATAGGTAAAACATTTAAAAAATAAAAATTGTTGCCGTATAAAAAAGTAGGGCAAGAGAAATAACCACCTATCCAACGACTGTGCGTGGACGCACAACTAAGACTTCATCCAAAACTTTTTATCGTCTTGCGTCTTAGCTAGGAGTGGAAGGTGGTTATGCTCTTGCCCTTTTATTTATTACGACAGCCTTTTATTTTATGAAAGTTTTGCCTGTATACTAGCTAATCTTTCCTCTACTGATTTCATCATTTCTTCAAATTTTTCTTTTTTAGCTTTTTCCTCGTCAACTAATTTCTGAGGTGCTTTTGCAAGGAATCCCTGATTAGAAAGTTTTCCATTAACTCTCTTAATTTCGCCTTCTAATTTAGCTTTTTCCTTGTTTAATCTTTCTAATTCTTTTTCGAAGTCAACAAGTTCGTCAAGAGGTATAAATATCTTAACACCGTCTATAACTACACTTACTGCGTCTTCAGGTATACCAGCTTCATCTGCT
The DNA here is from genome assembly GCF_003478825.1 of Peptoclostridium sp. AF21-18. NCBI lineage: Bacteria > Bacillati > Bacillota > Clostridia > Peptostreptococcales > Peptoclostridiaceae > Peptoclostridium > Peptoclostridium sp. AF21-18. The sequence goes on along the minus strand of NZ_QUGE01000019.1, from coordinate 24,164 downwards.
CTAACTTCAACTTCTGATGCTGATGCTAAAGTTTTGAAGTAGTCTTTTCCTGCTTCAACAGCTTCTAGTTTATCTTCACTAGGAACCATTATAACTTTTGCTTTTTTAGATGGTGGAACGTTCATTTCTGATCTAACGTTTCTTACATTTCTTATACCGTCCATCATTATATCCATCATAGCTTCTTCTTTAGCCATGTTGTCTTCTTCTTTGAATTCTGGCCATTCAGATACTATTATCATTCCGTTTGCAGTTGGAAGATGGTCGAATATTTCTTCTGTTATGAATGGTATGAATGGGTGAAGAAGTTTTAATATTGTTTCAAGAACATAAGTTAATGTGTAAAGAGCTGCTTTTTTAGCTTCTACATCATCACCGTATAATCTTGGTTTAACCATTTCTATGTACCAGTCACAGTATTCTGACCAAGTGAAGTCGTATGCTTTCTGAAGAGCCATCCCTAATTCGAATTTATCCATGTTATGAGTAACATCTTTAACTATGTTGTTAGCTCTTGATATTATCCATTTATCTGCTAATGTTAAGTTAGCTTCAACATCGCTTCTTGTTACGCCATTCATCATTTCTTCGTCCCAGTTCATGAATACGAATCTTGATGCATTCCATAATTTATTTGCGAAGTTTCTAGCAAATTCAACTCTTTCCATGTAGAATCTCATATCGTTTCCTGGAGAGTTTCCTGTTATTAATGTAAATCTTAAAGCGTCTGCACCAAACTGATCTATTATTTCAAGTGGATCGATACCATTTCCTAAAGATTTACTCATTTTTCTACCCTGAGAGTCTCTAACAAGACCATGTATTAATACATGAGAGAATGGTTTTTCATTCATACAGAACATTGCTGCAAATGCCATTCTTACTACCCAGAAGAATATTATATCGTATCCAGTTACAAGTACATTTGTTGGATAGTAGTAGTTTAATTCTTCTGTATTGTTTGGCCAACCAAGTGTTGAGAATGGCCATAAAGCAGATGAGAACCAAGTATCTAGTACGTCTTCATCCTGTTTGAAGTGAGTGCATCCACATTTTGGACATTTTTCTGGCATTTCTCTAGCAACAACAACTTCTCCACATTCCTGGCAGTAGTATGCTGGTATCTGATGACCCCACCATAACTGTCTTGATATACACCAGTCTCTTATGTTTTCTAACCACTGTAGGTAAGTTTTGTCGAATTTGTCAGGAACAAACTGTAATTCTTTGTCGTTTAATATTTTTATAGCAGGTTCTGCTAATTTATCCATTTTTACGAACCACTGTTCAGATAATCTTGGTTCTATAGTTGTATGACATCTATAGCAAGTACCAACAGCGTGGTCGTGTTCTTTTATTTTTATTAAGAATCCTTCTTCTTTTAGGTCGTCTATGATTGCTTTTCTACATTCATATCTGTCCATACCTGTGTATTTACCACATTTGTCGTTCATTGTACCGTCTTCGTTCATAACGTTGATTTCTTCTAAATTATGTCTTAAACCAACTTCGAAGTCGTTAGGGTCGTGAGCTGGAGTCATTTTAACAACACCAGTACCGAATTCCATATCAACATATTCATCTGCAACTATTGGTAATTCTCTACCTACTAATGGAAGTATTGCAGTTTTTCCAACTATGTCAGCATATCTTTCATCGTTAGGGTTTACTGCTATACCAGAGTCCCCAAGCATAGTTTCAGGTCTTGTAGTAGCTACTTCAAGGAACTGATCGCTATCTTTTAGGAAATATTTTACATGGTAGAAATTACCTGGCTGATCTTCGTGTTCAACTTCTGCATCTGAAAGAGTAGTCTTACAGTTTGGACACCAGTTTATTATTCTATGACCTCTGTATATATGTCCTTCTTCGTATAATTTTATAAAGAATTCTTTAACTGCATCGTTGCATCCCTGGTCCATTGTGAATCTCTGTCTATCCCAGTCACAAGAATCCCCTAATTTTTTAAGCTGATTTTCTATTTTTCCACCGAATTCTTCTTTCCAAGCCCAAGCTCTCTTCATGAATTCGTCTCTACCTAATTCGTATTTAGTTTTGCCTTCTTCTTTTTTAATTCTTTCAACAACCTTAACTTCAGTAGCTATTGATGCATGGTCAGTACCTGGTAACCAAAGTGTTTCACATCCCTGCATTCTCTTCCATCTTATTAAAACATCCTGAAGTGTATGGTCTAATGCGTGCCCCATATGTAACTGTCCTGTTATATTTGGTGGCGGCATCATTATTGTGAAAGGTTTTTTATCTTTATTTGGTTTTGAAGCAAAATAACCTTTTTCCATCCACTCATCCTGAACCTCCCATGACTAAAGTCGCAGGGTTCTAAAAGTTTAAAACTTTATTTAAGAAGTTTAGTTGCTACACAACCCTTATTCTTATAGGCGTGTCCAGTTCGCCTCTATTGTATAGGACACCTAAGTCCACAACTTTACTTTTACTCAATATATTTAATGCTCCGTTTACATCTGCATTTAATAACCTACCATCTTTTGTTTGATACAATCCTCTTTTAACTCTTTTTCCGCTAAATTTATATTCCTTATGTGGAAGCCAGTTTTTGATGTCTTCGATTATATTTTCATATACAGGAATCTCATCTCTATCAAAAAAACTAGCTTTTGATGTGTAGCTTTCTTCCTGTTCAACAAAAGTTATTCCGTATAATTCACAAAGATACTCTATTTTTTCTCTAAGCACTCCAAAAGGTATATTTACAAATGTCTGATTATTTTTCTTGCCTAAATCAGAATTTTTTTGAAGTGTTGGATTATATCCACATACAACAGTTCCTATTCCATTTTCTAAGCAATAGTTGATAATTATACGAACAGATTTGTTCATATAATCATTAACTCTATTGTTTCTTTTTCTAGTATTGGTAACCTGTCTGTTTGTGTATTTCTTTTTATATACTTGTTTGTCCTTTATACTCTGTAAACGTGCATTTTCTTTATTGTGCCATTGGTTTATAGATTTTAATCTTCTTCCATCTACTATGAAAGATTTTCCAGTTGATGTTACACAAGTAGCAAGATTATTCACCCCCAAATCTATCGCTAGTGCTTTATTTTTATCGACATTACTTTGAATTTCTTCTACTTCATAGATATATTGAATTTCAAAGAACCTAGCCTTTGATTTAGGTATAATTCTTATCTCCTTTATATTTTTATCAACTAGTTTAGGTGGAATATTTATCTCAATACTTTTATGTTCTTTCTTAAAAGAAAATGAGTATGGAATTAGTAATTTATTTCCCTTTATTCTCACAAAACCTATAATCAATGTTTTAAAACCATCTTTAGGAAGATATTTAGGAAGTTTTATATCTTTAAACTTGTATTTTCCATTCTTTGCTAATTTAAGTAAAGCAAAGAAGGATTTAAAAGATCTATCAACTTCTTTTAAAATCTGCTGTGCCATATTTGAATTTAGTATTTTATAGTTAGGGCTATTTTTTAGCAATTCGTAATTCTTTTGACAGTTTAGATATTTACCTTCACTAAAATAGTATTGTCTAACATTGTAAATTGCCTCATTAGCTAAATTCTTAGCTATATGAGATAGCAGTTTTAAGTTTTTATAATCTTCTTTAGTCAATTGTTTTACTTGCTGCTTCATAGTCAAATACATTATAATCACCTCGCTTTCTGTAAACGTTTGTATAGGTATATTATAACATATTTTATAGAACATTTGTTCTTTTTTGGTCATTTTATTAAAAATATTTTTGTAAAAGTTTTTTATTTAATCTACTAAGTTTTAAATTTTTAGAATCCCACAACATATGGGAGGTCTCGTTCATATAAGCTCGCTACTGCCTATACAGTTCTCTTATGAACTTCTTGATATTTCTATCAAGCACAGACTATATCTTATCCCTCAGCCTTACCTGTTAGGGCGAAACCACTTCCACTGCCAAAAGCTTGCAGTGTACTTCCCTCACGAGGAATAGTCGTTGAAGTTTCTCCTATTCGGAGCTTACCTGCTGATTATCGATTTTCAAGCACTTAGGATTTAACCTTATACCATCTAATTAATTTTTTCTGCTTTCGCCACATTCACACTTGAGCTTTTTTCATCTCTATGTTGTAGTTTAATTAGCTTTACGATTTTCCAGCAATTCAGTTTCTTAGTTACGTAGGTTTGCTACGTCTACATACAAGTTTCCCTATATGCTTACTATTCTAGCCAATTCATCTCACGACTAAAGTCACAAGTATTCTTGAGCTAGTTTAATAAAGTCTTGACTCGAATTCTTTTGGATCATAAGTCTTATTTAGATTTGTTTCCATTTTCTAATCCTCCCATTTACTATATTTTTTATCGATTTCCTTTTAAATATTTTAGTAAATTTTTGTATTTCACCAAAATATACCAAAGGTTTATCTCGCATTTTTGTGTCGAAATAATATTTATTACTATTTCGCCTATAAAAAAAGAGCCCTTCATCCTACATAAGGACGAAAAGCTCGCGTTACCACCTTAATTCCGAGGAAAAATTCCTCGACTCTCTACAGAATATAACGGTTCCACCCGTCCAAACCTACTAAACTCAGCTTGGAAACTCCGAAGCTACCTTCTCCAGCTCTTACTCCTAAAAAACCTCTCAGCCAATGGATTTCTCTCTCTGATGGAAGTCACTGAATACTCCTCTTCTTCAACGTTTTTATATAATTAATACTTTAATTATATACAGTTATCTTTACTTATGTCAAGGAAAAACAACTCAATTTCATTACATCATCAACACTTCTACAAATTCTTATCTCATCATTTTTCTCAAATTTCAAAAAAATATTGACACCAAGATAAAAAATCGATATTATTTACATAATTTTAATTTATCCAATATAAAAAATGATCGGTGGTGTTTCAATGAACATATCAAACTTAAGAAAAAAATACAGTCCAATTTTAAGTATATTATCAGGACTAAGCATAATATTTATATGCTTAAACAAATTCTATACAGGAAATTTTAATATATTTGTGTTACTATTACTTTTGCTTGCATTAGAATTTTGTACTAACAAAAGAACAATATCTTTCAAAAAATCTTTATTAGTAATTATCTCTACGGCGCTTATACTTCTATGTATATTTACCATTAAAGAACCTAATTTTTTCAATACTAAATTTGATTACTTAATATTTGTATTAATTGCTTTCACACCACTTAAAGTATTAGAAAAAATATAAAATTACCATTTTTCATTTCAAAAGAATTATATAAACTACAGATTTGGGCTATAAAACTCAATAAAAAAATACGGACTGATGTCGCAGAAATTTTTCAAGGGGCATTGAATTTTTTTGGTTGAAAAATATGTAAATCGTACTCGACACTTGGAGACGCCTACCTATTTGTTATTCAAATAGGCGTCGGAACCGTGGAGAGGAGATTTATTATTTTTCAACTAAAAAAGATGCCTCTGAAAATTTCTGCGACATCTTCTGTATTTTTTCTTGAGCTTTTTAACCAAATCTTCCGTTTATATAATCTTCTGTTCTTTTATCCATTGGATTTTCAAATATTGATCTTGTGTCGTTAAATTCTACAACTTCCCCATTTAAGAAGAATGCAGTATCATCAGATATTCTGTTTGCCTGCTGCATATTGTGAGTAACTATTACTATAGTATACTTACCTTTTAACTCTTCTATAAGCTCTTCAACCTTACCTGTAGATATTGGGTCAAGTGCAGAAGTAGGTTCGTCCATTAATATTACTTCTGGTTTCATAGCTATTGCTCTAGCTATACAAAGTCTCTGCTGCTGTCCACCTGATAAACCAAGTGCTGAACTTTTTAATCTATCTTTTACTTCATCCCAGATAGCAGCTCCTTTTAAACTTTCTTCAACTATTCTATCTAATTCTTTCTTATCTTTTATCCCCTGTATCTTAGGTCCATAAGTTATATTATCGTATATACTCATTGGGAATGGGTTTGGTTTCTGGAACACCATACCAACTTTTGTTCTTAAATCTATAACATTCTGTTTGTTTATATCTTCTCCGTCTAAATCTATTTCTCCGTAGATTTTTACGTTGTCTATTAAATCATTCATTTTGTTTAAAGTTCTTATAAATGTTGATTTACCACATCCTGAAGGTCCTATTAAAGCAGTAACCTTACCTTCTTTTATATTCATGTTTACGTCTTTTAATGCCTGTTTTTCGCCGTAGTAAAGGTCTAAATTTCTAACAGCTATTTTTGTATTATTGTATATTTCCATTTAAAATTTTCTCCTTAAATTCTATTCTAATTAATTCCCGTTTTGCTTTTGTTTACTGAATTTTATTTATTTAAAATTTACATTTTATTTTTCGATTAATATATTTAAAAATTAATATTTTATTTTTACTAATTAATATTTTGCTTTACTAAGTTTTTTACCCGCAAATTTAGCTAATGTATTAAGTGCTAACACTATAACTATAAGTATTATACCTATTGAAGATGCTGTTGCTATATCACCAGTTTCTTTTGTTAATAAGTATGAATGAACTGTAAGTGTTCTAGCACTACTCATTATTCCTGCTGGCATTTTTGCAACTGTACCTGCTGTAAGTAGTATCGCTGCTGATTCCCCAACAACACGACCTATTGAAAGTATAACCCCTGATATTATACCAGGTATTGCACTAGGTACGATAACCTTGTATAAAGTCTGAAGTTTTGTAGCTCCAAGTGCAAACGATGCTTCTCTGTAGCTCTGAGGTACTGTTTTTAAAGCTTCTTCTGTAGTTCTTATTATTACTGGAAGTATTATTATCGCAACTGTTAAAGAACCTGATAATAGTGAATATCCCATTTTCATAAACACTACGAAGAAAATACCACCAAATAATCCGTATATTATTGAAGGTATACCAGCTAAACTTTCTGTACAGAATCTTATAGCTGAAACAAGTCTACCCTGTTTTGCGTATTCCTGAAGATATATTGCTGCAAGTATCCCTATTGGTGCAGATACTAGTATTGCAATAAGTACTGTGTAAACTGTAGCAACTATCATTGGGTAAACCCCACCATCACCTGATGCCTGATAATCACTGAATATAAAGTTGAAGTTTATGTTTCCAAATCCTTTATAGAATATGTATCCTACTATAACGACTAGCATTGCAACTGTTACAAATGCTGATCCGTATATCAATCCGTTTAATATATTGTCTTTTCTCTTTCTTGCTCCGTTCATCTATTATTTCACCGCTTTCTTAGTTAACTTATTAAGTACTACATTTAATATTAATATGAATGTAAATAGTACAACTCCTGTTGCAAATAGCATTTCCTGATGAGTTCCGTATGCGTAACCCATTTCAAGAGCTATATTTGTTGTAAGTGGTCTAACACTGTCCATTATGCTTGTTGGCATTGCAGGAGAGTTACCAGCTACTAATATTACCGCCATTGTTTCACCAAGTGCTCTACCTATACCTAAAACAACTGCAGCAAGTATTCCTGATTTTGCAGCTGGAAGAACAACTTTGAATATTGTTTCTATTCTTGAAGCTCCTAATGCATAAGAACCTTCTTTGTAAGCTGGGTCTACAGCTCTTATTGCTGTTTCTGATACTGAAACTATTGTAGGTAGCATCATTATTGAAAGTACAAGTATTACTGCAAGTAAACTCTGTCCTTTTGGAAGGTTGAATGCGTTCTGTATACCTGGAACTATTACTGCAAGTCCAAATACCCCGTAAAGTACTGAAGGTATACCTGCTAATAATTCAACTGCTGAAGATATTTTTCCTGATATTTTAGCAGGTGCTATTTCTGCTATAAATATTGCTGTTAAAATTCCGATTGTTGTACCGATTACTATTGATCCTGCTGTAGCAAATAATGAAGCCGCTATCATTGGAGCAACACCGAATAAATCCGCTGATGGAACCCATTCGCTACCAGTTAAGAATGCTCCTAAAGAATATCCTTCTGCTAAGAATGGTTTTAATCCCATGTAGAATACAAATCCTGTTATAACTACTAAGCTTGCGATAGATATTAATGCGCTTATTAAAAATACGTACTTCATAATTCTATCTGCACCGTATTTCATATTTAAATTTTTTATTTTCTTTTCTCTGGTCCTAGAAGATCCCACTACTTCTGTGTTTGTTGTCATTTTCTTTCCTCCTAAATTTTTATAAAATATTAATTATTGCTCTCTCTCAAATACAGTATCTATTTTAATCTTTGTTTTTTAAATTTATATTTAATTACGGTTAAAGTAAGGATAATTTTATTAAATATTTTTAATAAATTTAACACAAAAAAAGCTAAGTCTAAATATCCCTTATCCACTCCATACAACCACCTTGAATTGTTGTTGGAGTGGCAGATATTTAAACCTAGCTTCCTTGTTTAAATGTTATTAAATTTGTTTAATAAATAATTTATCTTGATATTTTATCTATAGTCATAGATGGTACGCTTATGCTTGCTCCCATTGTAGATTCATAAGTGTATATACCTGCACTTAGTCCGTATACAGTTATATAATCGTCCTCAAGTATTCTTTCAGATATTATGCTAGAGTCAAATGTACCAAGTATTATATTGTCATAATCTCCATCTACTGCTAGTCTTATTCCTATTGAATCTCCATCTTCCATTACCTGAACAACCTTACCACTGAATTTAACTTTTTTAGCTAAATAATCATCAGGTGTTCTCGCTAATTGGCTGTATGTTATTCCTGTATCGTAACCTTTTTTCTCTTCTTCCTCTTTTTTCTTTTGCTCTGCAGCTAATTTTTCTGCCTCTTCTTTTTCCTTAGCCTCCTTAGCTGCTTTTAACTCAGCTTCTTTCTTTTCCTGTTCAGCAGCAGTCATTTCAAACCAAGGAGCTGCTTCATCTACTTTGCCTTGTAGTTCCTTGATTTTCTTTTCTTTTTCAGCTATCTGAGTTTGCTGCTGAGCAATCTGATCTTCATATTCTGACGTATCTCCAGAACTGAATAAAAATGCCCCTATTAAAAGACCTATTACAAATGGAATTATTATTTCTTTTCTAAATATTTTTTTGAACTTAGATGTTTTGTCGTTTTTATCTAAATACTTCTTGTCTGTATCTTTTTTAACTCCATTTTTATCGGTATTATTTTCTTTAATCATAGTGTCGCTTCCCTCGCTTGAATTATTTTTATTTAATTCCTCTTGTTTTGCTGATTCTATTTCTTTTTTCTTTAGCTCATCTAATTTTTCATTTTTAACTAAAATTTCTTTATTTAAATCTTCTATCTCTTTTTCTATATTTTTTATTTTGGTATTATTTCTATTGATTTCATTTTCTATAGATTTTAATTTCTCATTGAAAATTTCCTTATCTTCCTCAGCTACAGAATCATCCATTGAAGAAATAGCATTTTTTATTCCTTCCATTCTCTTCTCACAATTAGAGTTTACCTCTTGAATTTCTTTAATAGTATTATTTCTTTCAGCTATCTTGTCGTTTAGCTCATTGATAGAATTCACTAAACTTTCCTCGCTAAAAATCTCTCCACTTTCCTTTTTAGATCTTTTTTTGTAAATAATAAATGCAACTATAATGAGAATAACTACTATAAATCCCATTAAACCCCCTCCTTTTGTTTTAAATCATTTCTATACTATATAGAATATATTATTTTTTTTAAAATATCAACCTTTTAAATAAAAAAGTTGTTGTTTAAATAATTTAAAACTAGTTTTATTTCTTCATTTTAAAAATCTATATTTACAAAAAAATAAAACTCCCTAGAGAACCTAATCTCTAGGGAGTTTCTGTGGGATTGGATATATATTGTGGTGTTAGAGTGAGTTAATTTATATCTATTTATTTATTTTGATGAATCCTTCATCTTCCATTATCTGCTGACCTTCATCACTTAATACGAAGTCTATTAATTTTTTACCATTTTCTGATAATCCATCCTGTTTGTCAACTAGTAAGAATGGTCTAGCTATTGGGTAGCTTGAGTTAGTTACGTTGTCTGCTGTTGGTTCAACATCATTTACATTTAAAGCATTTATAGCGTCATCAACGTATCCGAAAGATATGTATCCTATTGCATTGTCATTTCCTTCAACTGTTGATTTTATGTTTCCTGAACCATCACTAACCTGAGCATCTTTTAATAATTCTGTAGATTCAAATCCTACTATTTCCTGGAAACCATCTCTTGTACCAGAACCTTCTTCTCTTGATACAACAACTATTGGAGCATCATTTCCGCCAACTTCTTTCCAGTTAGTTATTTTTCCAGTGTATATATCTTTTACCTGATCTGTTGTAAGGTTTTTAACTGGGTTGTTTTTATTTGTTATAACTGCTATACCATCTATAGCTATTTTTGTTTCCTGAAGTCCTGCTGATTTTTCTTCATCTTTTAAATCTCTTGATGCCATACCTATTTCAGATACACTATCTATTGCATTTTTTATACCAGCTGATGAACCTATCTGCTGTATTTCAACACTTACACCTTCATTTGCTTTTTCAAACCGTTCAGCTATTTTTTCCATTGATGGACCAACTGAAGTTGAACCTGATACGCTTATTGTAGTTCCTTCTGAAGAAGCTGCTTCATCTCCTCCTGATTTTCCGCATCCAGTAGCTAAACATCCTACTGTTAATATTCCCGCTAATAAAAGTGCTAATCTTTTGTTTTTCATTTCTTAAAATCCTCCGCTTTGTTATAAGTTATTTATTAATTATTACAGTATCTATAATAAAGCAGACGTATTAAAAGAATATTAGATTGGCGTTAATGTAGAGTAAAAATTGTTAAGTAATCTAAATATATTTAATAATTTCTTAAAACTTATCACTTTTCTCCACAAAATAAGATATAATATACTAAAATTATCTGCAAAAGGGATGTAAACACAATGACTAAAAAAATTCTCGACTTATTAAATAAATGTGATTACGACGAAATAAAAGACTTCTTGTTAGAAAAAGAACTAGAATTCTACAACAACGACTTAAAAGACCTTATACTATACTCTGGGTTTAGCATACCAAACTACAACAAACTAATGGACATATTAGAAATAAACGACCTTGAACCACCAACATTCTCAGACATATTCACTGACGAAATAATGGTAAACAGCATAAACATATACAAAACAAATGTATATAACCTATACTTCATAAGAAAAGAACAATTTGGACTAAGAGATGAAGATGCTGCCATAAACGAACTAATCTTCACTGACGACTTAGAAAACTTAATAAAAAAAGCAAAACAAGAATTACTAAACAGATACCTTGTAAAAGACTTACACCTAGGCAAATAAAAAAGGTCGGATATAAATCCGACCTAGTACTTAATAGTTAAATAATCACTTCAAGCAACTTTAACTAATAACATTGATACGCTATTTTTTTTCTAAACTTACTAATTTTTCAAATATTTTCATTACATCTGGTTGAGTTCTTGTAAATTTAACACCATGCTTAATCATTTCTCTTACTTTTTTTGCCTTCTTTTCTATAAGAATAATTTCTGATTCATTGTATAACATTAAATGATTATTTTTTATTGTATATTCTCTCTCAATGTAATTTTCTGTGATAGGAAACATATCACCTATAAGAAAGACATTATTTTTGCCATTAGATAACTTCAATATATGTAGCACATCACACTTCTTATTATTTTTTTCTTTCGCCTCAATAATCTTCTTATATTTTTCTACTCTAGTTGACATTGGAATCATCCAAAATATACCATTTTTATCCTCTATACAGTAATAATGTGGTCTATTTTCTTTTTTATTTCCCCTAAGATACGGATCTGGGAAATCTCTAAAAAACTCATCTTTTATAATATAAAACCCATTCTTTTTCACAGTATCCCCCCAAAAAAATCCCCCATCTAAAAAGATGAGGGATATTACTTACAACCCAACCACTTATATTCCGCATATTGGTCAGCGGTATACTTACAACCCAACTATTTATATTCCGCATATTGGTCAGCGGTATACTTACATATTAAGATACATATCTTATTTTATATAAACAATATATCATAAAATTTACAAATAGTCAATTTCTAGCAAATAATAATATTATTTTAAATTTGCTATCTACTCTACTTTCATCTAAGTTATTAATATATGTAGAAAATGTGATTTATATTATACGAAAAAAACTATGTTGTACACCATCGACAATCCACAACCATGCAGTTATCTATAACCAGAACAGATTACCACCACTCATGGCGAGGACCGGAGAGGAGTACAACATAGTTTTTGAGTTTTAATAAAATTCCATTTTATCTACATATTCAATAACTATCTCATCCATTTTATCTTCCGCATCTTCAAGGCTTTTACACCCATTAAATATCGGATTTCTATATTTATGAGAAAGCAGTCTATCTTTATTATCCCGCATACCAAGCACATACTGAGATCTTAAAAAATCATTCTTCTCAACATAATTGACATGCTTAGTATTCTTTATCGATCTAAACAGAATCTGAGCTTTCTTCAAATCATTCTCAATACAAGTATAATACAGCACAGCGGTATTTATCAGATTTCTAAAATACATCCTATCAGTCATCTTCTTAAACCTAGCAGGATTGCCATCTCTGACATTCCAAATAATCTCCTCAATCCTATATCCAGAATATCTTCCGTCCAAAATCTTCTGGAAAAGAAGAGTCCGCGCTGCAATAGATAGAGAAACTATTGTATCGTCATTTATTTCAGTTTTTTCTAATTCATTTTCAAGCCTAGATACCAAATATTTCTCAGTATCTGGAGAAATTCCATCTTCTCCAATGATAGAGTTAGAATACATCACAGAAACTGTGAATATATCATCTCTCTCCATACTCTTATAATGTGTTCCATCTCCATAGAAATAGCTTGGAATACACATAGTCAAATCCAAAACTATTGTAGAGATTATAATTATCGGATTTTTAAAATATATTCCAGCTGCTAAACACAACACAGATAGTACAATATCACTCTTTGGACCAGCAGAAATCGCCCTTTTCCAAGCAATTACGTGCCTGTCAAATTCTAAATCGCTTCTTATTTCGCCATTTTCTATATTTGCTCTACCAAGATAAGTTCCTTGAAGCTTGTTCTTTTTTATTCCTACAAACTTTTTATCCTTCCTTGTAACTATAATCGGACCTGCATATAGCTTTGTAAATCTAAGCCCATTCATCTCTGCAACTTTACCATGCGCAAACTCATGCACCATTACAAATACCGCAAGCTGTATAAGAAAGCATACAGATAAATCAAATATACTTAAATCTAAAAATGCTACACTAAGTCCAATTGCAGCACCTACCGCAGTATATAAGAGAAGTTTAAAAAGTTTAAATAGTGTCTTTCCCATGGTATCTCTCCATCAAAATTATATTTCTGCTTCTAATTTATCAACAAGCTCTGCAAATACATCCAATGCCTTTTCAACTGATTCTTTCTTTTCCATATCCACTCCAGCTCTTCTTAACTGATTTAATGGATATTCTGAGCCACCGCTCTTTAAGAATTCTATATATCTATCTACTGCTGGTTTTCCTTCTTTTAAAATCTGTGAGCTTAATGCACTCGCAGCTGAGAATCCTGTAGCATATTTATACACATAGAAATTAGAGTAGAAATGAGGTATTCTCGCCCATTCTATTCCTATTAACTCATCTACATTTGTAGAATTTCCATAGTATTTTTTATTTAATCCGTAGTATATTTCTGTGAAATCATCTGCTGTAAGTGGTTTTCCAGCTTCTACCTGTTCATGAGTTATTTTTTCAAACTCAGCAAACATAGTCTGTCTATGTACTGTTGTTCTAAACTGCTCTAAGTAGTAATTTAGAAGATAAATTCTCTCATCCTTAGATTTTGCATTTTCTAATAAATAATTTACAAGTAATAACTCATTAGTTGTAGATGCAACCTCTGCAACAAATATTCTATAATCTGAGTATATATAAGGCTGAGTATTTCTTGAGTAGTAGCTGTGTACAGAGTGTCCTAATTCGTGTATTAATGTAAATAATGAATTTAAGTCTTCTGTGTAGCTAGTTAGGATGTATGGCTGCGAGTCGTAGCATCCCCAAGAATAAGCTCCACCTTTTTTACCTTCATTTTCAAAAGCATCTATCCATCTTTCGTCAAATGCCTTCTGAATTATAGATAAATACTCTTCCCCTAAAGGAGCAAGTGCTTTTAATATAATCTGCTGTGCTTCCTCATAAGGTATCTTATATTCAAATTTTTCAGCTAGAGGAACATAAAGGTCGTACATATGTAAATCCTCTATTCCTAAGAATTTTTTCTTAGCTTCTACATATCTATCTAATGTAGGCATGCTTTCGTGTACAGCATCTATTAAATTGTTGTACACATCTACACTTATATTATCCGCAAATAATGATCCCTCTATTGCAGAGTTGTGTTTTCTCATTTTTGCGTAGAATATTTCTGATTTTATAGCTCCGTAAAGACTTGATGCGTAAGTGTTCTGGAATTTTTTGTAAGTAGAAAATTCCCCTTCAAAAGCATCTTTTCTCACTCTTCTATCTCTGCTCTTTATAAGTAGAGAATAGTTGAAGTGGTCTATCTTTATCTTTTCGCCGTTTTCCCCTTCTATCTCTGGGAATTCCATATCTGCATATGCAAGCATATCATATACACTTTCAGGAACTGCAGTTAATTCTGAAACTGAAGCAAGTATTTTTTCTTCGCTTTCTGATAATGTATGTGGTTTATCTCTTAAAATATCGTCGATGAATTTTTTGTAGAATGCCATATCTTCATCCTTCATATATTCATCTAAAACTTTTTCGTCCATAGCTATTATCTCTGGCACTAAATAAGATGAAGCTACACCAAAATCAGAAGATATCATCTCAGATTTTACAGAATCTGCCTGATTATCGTTCTTTCTTGTATCCTCATGGTGTTTCATATGAGTGTATACATATAATTTTTCTATAACTCTAGATGCTTCTTCTAAAGTCTTTAAAGCATTTAATAAATTCTCTTTACCAAGAGCTAATTTGCCTTTATACTGTGCTATCTTATCAGTTAATTCTGCTGCCTTTTCAATATCGGCATCAACTGACTCTTTATCTGGGTACATTTTTGCTAAGTCCCATTTATATTTTTCTTCTATATTATTTCTTTCTATTCCCATAACTTCCTCCTGTATATTTCCCGGGAAATTACACACTAAAGAACTGCTATTAAAATAGCTCCTTCTGATGTAAATGTTCCCATTATTGGTCCTATATTAGCAACAAGAGTTTCCTCGAAATTATAGTGGTCTACTATAAATTTCTTAATTTTTTCTGCTTTTTCTGGACAGTTTGCATGCCCAACTATTACGTCTTTGTGCTCTATTTCATTTATATCAACACAGTTTTTGATATATGTGAATAGTTTCTTAAGACTGTTGCTTTCACCTCTAGCTTTATCTATAGGTTTAACAAGACCTTCATCTATTTTGATTATCACTTTAAAATTAAGTGCGTTTATCAATTTACCTGCGATAGGATTTACTCTACCACCTTTTATAGCATTTTCTAAAGTATCTAGAGTACCATAGAATACCATATCATTCTTCATCTGTTCTATAGCCTCTAAAATTTCGTCCATATTCTTTCCAGCTTCTATTAACTGATGTGTCTTTAAAATCATAAGCGCAACTGCTATAGAACCATTCTCAGAATCTATAACCTCTATTCTCTTATAATCATGATCTTCAAGATACATATTTTTAGAAATAACAGCATTACTATATGTACCTGATAACTTAGAAGTAAGTGTAAAAACTATTATCTCCTCATACTCTTCATTTCCATAAACTTCCATAAATCTCTCTAAAGAAGGACTTGAAGTCTTTGGAAGCTCCTTACACCCTCTCATCTTTTCATAGAAAGTCTTCTCATCTATATCAACTCCACCTACATAAGAATCCTCTCCAAAAGCCACATTAATTCTAACAATCTCAGGATTAACTATATCAACTATCTCCTGAGGAAAATCACATGATCCATCTGTAACAATCTTTATATTTGCCACTTTGAAACCCTCCTAAACCACTCTATTTGATTAACATACATATTTTTAATATCTTTTGACTATCTGAACTTGCATAACAACTAAAAAAAGCACACTGTTATACATTTTTATTATACTATATAACAACATTAACGTCGAGCTTCTAATAACATTACAAAAAACATATTCCTACATCAAAAACTAGCAATCACAAACCTATAAACTGTTGAAGAAGTATACAACACCTTACTATAAAATCCCGATTCAAAAAAATTATAAAAAATGGCTGTTAGAAAGAATTTTGCACACAGACTATTTAAGACTTAAACACAAGTAGCTCGCACCGACAATTCTGCAAGCGCCCCAAAACATTGAAATGTGTTACATAAATGGTTGGGGCGCTGAAGCCTGGAGAGCGAATACTTGTGTTAAGTCAAAGTCTGCGGCAAAATCTTCAACAGCCATATTTCCTATAATTTTTTAATCCGAGATTTTACGTAAGGTATTGTAAACTTCGAAACAATTCCTACGAAGATTCCTGTTACCAGTGATGTTATTAGCATGAATGGCAGATAAGCCGTCATCGCAATATTCTTCACTATAGCCGACGCAACAAGCAACTGCCCTACATTATGACCTATCGCACCACCAACACTTATACCAATGGTAGAAAAACCTTTAATCCTACTAAACAAATACATAACAACAAGACTCAAATATCCTCCACCGATACTAAACATCAAATAAGACATCGGTCCTGTAAAAATAGAAGAAAGAATAATCCTAACTGTAAGAATAATAAACGTATCCTTAAACCCAAGTGTCATAAGAGCCACCAAAGTAATAATATTGCTAAGTCCTAGCTTTGCACCAGG
Source organism: Peptoclostridium sp. AF21-18 (assembly GCF_003478825.1). Lineage (NCBI taxonomy): Bacteria > Bacillati > Bacillota > Clostridia > Peptostreptococcales > Peptoclostridiaceae > Peptoclostridium > Peptoclostridium sp. AF21-18. Next base: position 7,232 of record NZ_QUGE01000019.1, on the reverse strand, counting down.
GAACACTGCAACCATTGGATTAGGAATAAATCCTTCTATTATATATAAAATCAAACTGTATCCTACCATAAGCCCAAGGAAAGTCAGTTTTTTCGTTTCTATTCTCTTTTCAGACATAACGTCCTCCTTTTTAATAATTTTGTTACAATTGCTATTATATCATAGTATATTATAATTAAACAAAATACTCTACAAAGGTTGGTCTTGCTAATGAAGAAAAAAGAAAATTGGTTTACTGGAATAGATTATTACGATAATTATTTTGAAAAAGACATAAAAGTTGAAAAAATAACTATAACTGAAAACATAGATTTAAAAATACATAAACTTGTCGAGCTTTGGTACGTTTGCGACGGCGAAGGAACTATAAACATAAATGGAATAAACTATCCTCTAGAAAAAGATACCTTCCTTTGCCTATATCCATACCATATTTATAGTGTGGACGTCGTAAAGCCAATCAAAGTCTATACGATAAAATTCTACATTGGTCTTTTTATGCACACAATGTGGGAAAAACACGACAAAGGTGTGAATTATCAATTGGTTCATGAAACAGAGCCATATCAAAAATGCTCTGATCCATACATAAAAAATAGATTTGAGTATATATTATCCGAGTATAATTCCAATAAATTCGGCTCTGAAAATATAATCCTATATGCTGTTTTAGAGGTTTATACTCTATTTTGCAGAAATTCACTTGAATTGTACGGGGATTACAATAGTTTTAACTCACATCTTAAAAACGAGGATAAACTTTGGAACCATATAAAAGATGCTATTTTATATCAAGGAAATAAATCTTCTTTGGATGATATAGCTGAGGATTTAGACCTAAATCCGTCGTACGTAAATCAGCTGATAAAAAAGAAATCTGGTTATACTTTTAAGGAGCTAAAAGATTTTGGAACTATTGTAAATGCGTGCTCACTGCTGCATTTTGAAGACTTATCAATCTCGTATATAACAGAGCTTTTAGGCTTTAAAAACGTTCCTTCTTTTTATAGGGTTTTTGAAAAATACATAGGAAAATCTCCAATAGAATATAGAGAGGATAATATAGTAGATAATAAGAGATTTTTTGCCATGAAAGACCTGTATTTAAAGGTTATTCAGTATATTTATCTACATTTTTATAAAGATATAACTGTTGAAGATGTCGCAAATGAGCTACACATCAAGACTTATACAATAAACTCTATTTTAGAAGAGTACTACTTTACCTCATTTGCCGAGGAACTTGAAAAAGTCAGACTAAGACTTTCTTACACTTTGCTTAAAATAACAAAACTTACAATACTACAGATATCTTGTGAATGTGGATTTAAGAGCCTTTCCACTTTCCAAAGGACTTTTGTAAAATACAATGGAATTTCTCCAACAGAGTATAGAAATATTAAAAAATGATAAAAAAAGTATTAAAATTGACATAAATCCGCTTTTTTCGTGTGCTATAATTTCTTCCCGAAAGGAGAGATTTTTATGTTTAATAATTTATTTAATTCTATAGATTTAAAAGGTTTACACCTTAAAAACCGTATAATTTTCCCAGCAATGGGGACTAAAATGGCTGAGGAGGACGGAAATGTATCTCAGCAGATAATAGATTACCAAGTTGCCAGAGTAAAAGGTGGATGTGGACTTAATATGAGTGAGGTCTGTTCTGTCCACAAAGCGAGTGCACCAAAGGGATTTTTAGCAATTCACAGTGATTCTTTAATAGAATCACATAAAAAATTTACTGAAGCTATCCACAATGCTGGTGGAAAATGTGGAGTACAGCTTTGGCAAGGAAGTTTAGCATCTTCACTGGATCCTAATGCAGAGATTTTAGTTGCAGATGACTTTAAATACGGGAAATACACTATCCCAAAAATAAGTGTTGAAAAAATTAAAGAGGTTGTAGATAGCTTTGGAGAAGCTGCTAGAAGAAGTGTTGAAGCTGGATACGATTGTATAGGATTCCACTGCGGACACAATTACCTACCACACTCATTCCTAACTGCAGGTATGAATAATAGGGATGATGAATACGGTGGTAGCCTTGAAAATAGAGCAAAATTCCCTCTTGAATGTATAAGAGCAATAAGAAAAAATATACCAGATGATATGCCTTTAATAATGAGAGTTGATGCTCACGATGATTACTTCAAAAACGGACTTACTATAGACGATATTATAAAATTCTGCTTAATGGCTAAAGAAGCTGGTGTCGACGCACTAGATATTTCTAGAGGAAATATGATTACACCTGGTTTAAAATATGAAGTTCCACCTATTGATATCCCAAACGGATTCAATGTAGAAAACGCAGCTAGAATAAAAAAAGAAACTGGTATGGTTACAATAGCTGTTGGTAGAATAAATACTCCAAAATTAGCAGATGAGATAATTGCCGATGGAAAAGCAGATATGGTTGTCGTTGGTAGAGGACAGCTTGCCGATCCAGAATTCTGCAATAAAGCAAAAGATGGAAAACTTGATGAAATAGTATACTGTGTTGGATGTAATCAGGGTTGCTACGATGGATTTACAGATCCTAATGTGCCTTTCATAACTTGTTTAAGAAACCCTCTACTTGGGCACGAGTCTGATGATTTTATATCTAAACCAACTGAAAAGAAAAAGGTGCTTGTTGCAGGTGCTGGTGTTGGTGGACTTGAGGTAGCTTGCCTTTTAAAAGAAAAAGGACACGATGTTGTTGTATATGAGTCATCTGACCACACTGGAGGACAGTTCTTAACTGCGGGAAAAGCACCAAGAAAGAACGAAATGCTACTTGCTGCCCAGTCTTATGAAAAAAAAGCTGAAAGACTAGGCATAGAAATACATTTAAACACACCTGTTAATGCAGAACTTATAAGAAAAGAAATGCCTGATGAGGTAGTTGCTGCAATAGGTGCTGTACCTATAAAAATACCTGTAGATGGATATGATAACGATAATGTATTCTCTTCTCATGATGTATTAAATGGAAAATCTGCTCCATTTGGCAAATGTGTAGTAATTGGTGGTGGACTTGTAGGTGTTGAAACTGCTGAATTTATCAAAGAAAATTTAGACCTAGATGTTACAATTGTAGAAATGAACGACGAGGTTGCTAAAGATTTAGGGGCTATTAGAAAAATTTGTGTCATGGAATCTTTAAGTAAAAGCAATATAAAATCAGAAACCTCTGCAAGACTTACTCGTATTGGAGATGGTTTTATAGCTGTTGATAGAGATGGTGAAGAAGAATACATACTTGCAGACAGTGTTGTTATGGCTATCGGTGCTAAAGCCAAAGCTCACGACGAAATTAAGAACGAATGTGAAAAACTATCTATCCCTTGTCACGTTATAGGCGATACTAAAAGAGCTAGACGTGCTATAAACTCTATAAGAGAAGCTTACGAGGTAGCTAGAGAAATATAGATTTAAAGTATAAAATTATAAATTTTAACTAGATAAATATTGATTAAAAAGTTACTAATCACCATTAAATATATATAAATTAAAAAGCTGTTGAAGTTTTACTTTTATGTAATTAAAGTTTCTTCAGCAGCTTTTTTATATCCTTAATTTTGCGTAAATATCACTGTATTTCCTTAATTTTTCTGATAAATTTTATCATCTTTTTTATTTCTCAACTTCTTTTAAAATTTTAATATCCATTCAAGTATTGATTTTAATTGACATACATAAGTTTTTGAGATATAATATCAATAAGATATTGATAATGAATTTCATTAATTTTAAGGAGGAATTACCATGAATACAGTTTTTGATTTAAAAGTTGGCGAAAAAGGCCGCATTGATAATATAAACGGAAATGAAAAATTAGCAAAAAGACTTCTTGCTCTAGGTTGTATAAATAATACTGAGATAGAAGTGAAAAAAGTTGCTCCATTTGGTGACCCAATACTTGTAAGATTTAGAGGGCTTGATCTTGCTATCAGAAAATCTGACGCAAAGAACATAGTTCTTCAGTAAGGAGGTAGAATTTGTTAAATATAGCACTTTTAGGAAACCCAAACGTCGGTAAAACTACAGTATTCAACCTACTTACAGGTTCAAACCAGTATGTTGGTAACTGGCCAGGCGTTACAATAGAGAAAAAAGAAGGATTTCTTGAAGACGATATAAAAATTGTCGACCTTCCTGGAATCTACGCGATGGATACTTTTTCTAATGAAGAGAAAGTTTCTAAATCATTCCTTGAAAAAGAGGACGTCGATTTAATTTTAAACGTTGTCGACGCATCAAACTTAACTAGAAATCTTTACTTAACTACTCAGCTTATGCAGTTCAACAAGCCAATAGTTATACTTTTAAATATGCTTGATGTTGCAAAAGCTAGAGGAATGGAGATTGATACTCATAAATTAGCTCGTGAATTTGGAGTGACTGTTATCCCAATAGTTGCAAAGAAAAAAGAAGGTGTAGATGACATAGCTTCTAAACTAAGAGAAGCTGCAAGAAAGCCGTTTATCTACTCTACTAACTGGGGAAATGAAGAGGAAACTTACAAAATAATAGAAGAAAAGCTTGCTCTTTGTACAAATTTCCCAAAAGAAGATAAAAAGACTATAAGCGATAAGATAGACAGCATAGTGCTTCATCCAATCTTTGCTTATCCAATATTTATAGGTCTTTTACTACTTCTTTTCAAATTTACATTTGACTGGGTGGGAGGCCCACTTCAGGAAGGATTTGCGGGACTTATTGAAAACTACATCGCCGCTCCAGCAGATGCCGCACTTGCAAACTCTAGTCCTTGGTTTAGATCTTTAATAGTAGATGGTATAATTGGTGGACTTGGCGGAACACTTCCTTTCTTCCCATTAATATGTACTCTATTCTTTGGAATATCTCTGTTTGAAGATAGTGGATATATGTCTAGAACAGCATTTTTAATGGATAGAATAATGAAGAAAGTTGGACTTTCTGGTAAGGCATTTATACCTATGATAATGGGTATGGGATGTTCTTCTCCAGCGATAATGGCTACAAGAACTCTTGAAAGCGAAAAGGATAGAAAAATAACTGCACTTATAGCACCTCTAATGACTTGTGGTGCAAAATTACCAGTTTACGCATTATTTGTTGCAGTTTTCTTCCCTAAAAATCAGGCGCTTGTAACAGCATCTCTTTATTTAGTTGGAATTGTGGCTGCGATAATAGTTGCACTATTTTTAAATAGAACTACTTTCAAAAACGAGGTTGAGCCATTTATATTAGAGCTACCTGAGTACAAAGTACCTACAATCAGCGCTCTTCTAAAAAATACTTGGAATAAATCTAAAGGATTCTTAGTTAAAGTTGTTACTATAATGTTTGCGATGTCTGTTGTTATCTGGGCATTCTCTTCATTCAACTTTAACGGATTCACAGAAAATATAAATGATTCTTTCCTAGCTTATATAGGAAAAGTTATAGCTCCTATATTTAGACCATTAGGATTCAGCGATTGGAGAACTTCAGTTGCACTTCTTACTGGACTTGGAGCAAAAGAAGTTGTTGTAAATACACTTAGCATACTTTACGGTAACCTTCCAGAAGTATTACCTACAGTATTCACAGGTGTTACAGCTTATGCATTCCTTGTTTTCACAGCACTTTATACTCCTTGTATAGCTGCTCTAGCTACAATGAGAAAAGAATACGGAAATAAGATGATGTTAACTTCACTACTTTACCAGTTTGCACTTGCTTGGGTTGCTGGTGTAATAGTGAATATAGTTGGTAGTGCGTTTATGGCTGCAAAATCTCCAATAGAAATTGCAATAACTGCTGTTATCGTAGTTATCACTGCAGTGATACTAATTAGGATATTCACTAGACCAGGAAGCAGCTGCAGTAGTTGCAGTGGCGGTGGAGAAAATGGAGGCTGTGCTAACTGCTCAGCTTGCGGAAATTTAAAAACTTGCTCAATGAAAAACGAGAACTTACTTGATCAAATGAATAAAAGGAAATAGATACTGATATAAAAAAGGTAATGGTCTGATATCCGCTCCAGGCAATCAAGTTGCATTGTCGCTGGATATTCAGACCATTACCTTTTATTCAGTTTGTTTTCTCGTTATTCGTTTGTAAAAAATCGGTTCTCGTTTTTTTATAGGTTTTTAGTTTTTTAAGTTTCTACCTACTAATTTTTATATCTACTAATTATTGTGAGTAAAATCTATATTATAATTTCTCTATAATGCATGTGTTTGACCTTCTACTGAAAATGCAGACATGTCCATATGCATTATAGGAAAGATAAATAATTCTATCTCCTCTCAGATTATTTTGAATGAAATATATTGGTAATTGTCGCATATCTAGTAAATGGAAGATACTCTACCTTTACCTCGTCACCTATTTTGCATCTTTTTGTATTTCCAACTCTATAATAACCACCGTCTTCAAGATTTATTGATGTTCCTGATTTTTTAATTATAACACTACAAACTTCTTTATAATTTCCTTTCAAAACATATGGTAAATCTAAACAAGAAGGCAATGTTCCAAACATAAAGAAAACTATACACAATATCAGAAAAAATCTTTTCGATAATAAATTTAACCTTTCTTCATTCTTCTTAGCCCACTTTTGTTGTCTTGGATAAAAAAACTCCCGTTTTGCTATTTTTATCTTAGAAAACGCAAGAATTGCACAAACTACAGCACTAAAACTCATAATAATAAAATATATCCAATATAAAGAAAGTCTATTCGCACTCATAATACTCTCCTAAATTTTTAGTATTTTTGTTAATATATTATAAATAATTAAATTATATCATATCTATCTATTCCTCTCCATATATCCACATAACTAACTTCTCCAACCTTTTCCGTTTCTACCTATCTAAGGTATTAAGCAACTAATTATAATTAGAAATCATATGTTGCCAGCAGTTTTCTGCGAGTAATCTTTTTATTATAATAATAGGTTTATTTCTCAGCTAGTGAACTTTTATAAATAGATAGATTTTTCTAGCAAAATCCTATCTTTTGGCTTGGAAGGATTGCACCTTGTAAACTCGACAATCTGCAGAACTTTGCAACGCTTTGAAAGCTTCGCTTGGAAAAGCAAAGTTCGAAGCCTGGAGAGGAGCTGGTGCATTCTGACAAGCTAAAAAAAAGATTGGTTTTGCAGAAAAATCTATCAAATTATAAAAGGAATCTACTGAGAAATAACTCTTTTTGCATAAAAAAATACTGCCATAGAACACCTTTAAAAGGTGTTCTTATGACAGTAC
>NZ_QUGE01000018.1:1458-39609 GCF_003478825.1 Peptoclostridium sp. AF21-18 | reverse complement strand
ACAAGTTTTCCACAGTTTTAAATTATTATAATTTCCTTAAGAATAAAAAAAGAGCGATTATCATCACTCTAAAAAAATCCCCTTATAACTCTTTAATTCATAACTTTAAATAATTCTCTTAATTTCAAATTAATAACTTTTAAATATCAATATTCAAATAAATTAAAACCTCTTTTCACAAAAAATAAAAAAATCCCTTTCGGGATTCTTTTACTCGGCGGCAGAAAATTTGAGGATGTGAGGGAGAACTGCCGCCGAATCAAATAGGGTAATTATATTATGTTCTTAAGAAAAAGCTAATCTTTCTATGCTTTAATAATACACATTTAATATGAATTTATTATCAATGTAATGTAAAACTAATGTGAATTTTTCACTTTTTTACTTACTTAACATAAAAAGATGGGCTAATGCATATATTACACTAGCCCACAATTATTTTCAAGTTTTATTTTTTCATTAATCTCTGTATTATACCTTTTATACCTGTAGCTTCTTCTTTAACTACTTTTTCTTTTGTTCCATTATCGCTTTCGTCATCAGTATTGACTTTCATTATGAATTTAACATCGCCATTCATATCTTCACCTATACCAGCATAGTTGTCGTAGTCATTTGCTAGGTCTAATAATACATCTTTAGTATCTACTAATCTTTCTATATCGTCTATTTTACCTGTTTTAGAAGATACTTCTGAAGTTACTTCATCATTTGCTTTTTTAACACCATCATAAAGCTGTTTTGAACCACTCTGTAATTTTTTAGTTCCTGCTAGTATCTGTTTAGAACTTGTTGCTAATTTATCTGATCCTTTTCTAAGTTCTGTTCCACCTGCTACAAGCTGAGTTGTTCCACTCTGTAACTGAGTAGTTCCGTTGTAAAGCTGCTGACTTCCTTCATAAAGTTTATCTGTTGAACCATCTAGTTTTCCAGAATTTTCTTCAAGAGTTTTTCCTGCATCTACTAACTGTGCAAATTTTGAGCTGTACTGACTTGATCCTGCACTAAGCTGTGATAATCCAGCTGATAACTGTTTTGCTGCACCTGCCGCTTCTGATAATCCACTCTTAGCTGATGATAATGAACTTTCTGCACCACCTATGGCAGATTCCTGTTTAGAAGATATACTCTGAGATGCCTGGCTAAGTTTTATTATTTCCTTTGCAGCTGCTTTTGATTCTTCACTTGCATTTTCATCATTTAGTATAGTATTTGCAGCTGATTCCATTCCAGATGCTAATTCTTTATTCTTAGATATAGATCCACTTAATTCTGATAAACCTCCACCTGCTGAACCTGCATTTGATAGTGCGCTTGATAGCTGTTCTGCACCAGATGCTGCATTTTTTATTCCGTTGTCTATATCTGAGTATGCATTATAAAGATTTCCTGTATTTTCTACATACATAGAAACACCTGTTGTAAACTTATCCTGGCCTGCACTAAGCCGTTCTATACCATTCATAAGTTTCTGAGCACCATCGCTAAGCATTGGAACATTTCTACCTATTAAACCTACACCATTTGTAAGAGTCTGTATTCCTCCACTTAAAGTCTGTGTTCCTGCATCAAATTTTTCATAATTTGTAGCTAATTCTGTAGTACCATTGTAAAGCTGTTCAGTTCCGTTTAATAATTCTTTTCCTGAATCTTTTAATTTATCTATCATAGAAGTTATATCACCTAAATCACTATCAGAATCTATATCTTCTAGACTAGACATATCAGATGTAGCTGCTATCATTACTTCTGGTACTTTAAAATCAGTTGCATCTGCTTCTATAGTTATTGTTGAGCTTATTTTATCGAATATTTCACTATAATCTCCACCCATATCTAAAGAAGCTTCAAGTCCTGGAGATGATATTGCTGTTATTGAAGAAGTTTTCCCATCATCTACAGTCTTTCCTGAACTAGTTTTTATATTTTTAAAGTTTTCTCTAGGCATTAATATTTCTGTAGCTGTTATAAATGGTACATAAACTGTTCTACTTTCTCCAGATATTTTTACATTTCTAGCTTCATTATTTTTTAATCTTATAGTTATCTTAACCTTACCTGACTGACCTTTTATTTCATCAGCAGTTACACTTCTTCCATTTAATTCATATTCTATATCTGTAGTTATTGGAAGCTGTTTATCTGTCTGACCTTGATAGTATAAATCGTCTTTAGTTGTATCCCAAGTTACACTTTCTCCATCTATTGTTGGTTTTTCATCACCTTTAACATTTTTTATATTTTTTAGAATACTTTTATCGTTTATTTTATCTAATGATCCATCTCCACTTAACCATTCTGATACTATATTTTTTTCTACAGTACCGTCTTTTTTAAGTATTGTATATACTGTTTCGTCTTTTTTTATGTAACTACTTTCAGCAAGTACTGGAGATGCTGATGCTGCTAATATAGCTAATGTACAAACTGATGCAATTGATTTATTTTTAGTTTCCTTTTTCATCTTAAATTCCTCCTCAAGTAATATAATCTTTCACTTCTAATTTTTAGGAATGAAATCTTTTGATGTTTTTTCTATTAATTTTTCGCTTATTAATAATAATCCTGGTAGCATAAATAGTATTACGAACATACTTATTATTGCTCCTCTAGCCATTAAAGAACAAAGTGAACTTATCATTTCTAGTTTAGATATTATACCAACACCTATTGTTGAACTGAAGAATGAGAATCCACTTGTTACTATTGAACGACCACATTTCTGTATTGCAATTCTCATAGCTTCGTATTTATCGTATCCATTTGCAAGTTCTTCTTTAAATCTAGAAGTAAGGAGTATAGCATAGTCAACTGTAGCTCCTAGCTGTATTGTTCCAAGAACTATAGATGCTATAAATGGAAGAACTGTTCCTGTATAGTATGGAATACCTAGATTTGCAAATATCGCACCTTCAATTGCCGCAACTAGTAAAACTGGTATTGATGCAGACTTAAATACAAATGCTATTATCGCAAATATCGCTATTATAGAAACAGTACTGACTTTTTTGAAATCTGTATCGGCAATTCTTATTAAATCTTCTGTTAAAGGTGCTTCACCACCTATAAGTCCATCTGGATCGTATTTTTTAACTATTTTATTTAATTCTCTTATCTGAGCACCACATTCCTTTGTAGCTGCTCTGTATTTTGAGTTGATCATTATCTGTTCATATCCGCCAGCTTTTACTTCAGAAAGCATACTATCTGGTATTATATCCTGAACAAATCCAGAACCAACTACTTTTTCAAGTGCTACTACAGAGTTAACACCATCTACTTTTTCTATTTCGCTTACCATCTGGTCGACTTTATATGAATCTAAACTATCTTTTACAAATATCATATCTGTACTATTCATATCAAAGTCTTTTTTCATTTTGTTTGTTGCTACTATTGAAGGTAAATCATCTGGTAATGTTTCATCTAAATTGTAGTATACCTTCGCATTATTGTTTCCGTATATCGCTGGTATCATTAAAACTAAAAATAAAACTGTAAGTTTTTTATAATTTCTAATTACAAAATCTGAAGTCTTTTCAAAACTTGTAAGAATTGTTTTATGTCTATGGTTGTGTATGACCTTGTCAAATGTAAGTATTAAAGCAGGAAGTACTGTAACAGTAGTTAAAACTCCAAGTACAACCCCTTTTGCCATTACTATACCTATATCTTTACCTAGTGCTAAGTCCATTGCACATAATGCTACAAACCCTGCAACTGTAGTAAGTGAACTTCCTGATATAGATGTAAATGTATTTGTTATTGCATTTGCCATAGCCTCTTGCCTATCATCAGTATTCAATAGCTCTTCATCATATCTATGAAGTAAGAATATTGAGTAGTCCATTGTAACCCCTAGCTGCAATATTGCACACAATGCTTTTGTTATATATGATATTTCTCCAAAAATTATATTAGTTCCAAAGTTATAAATTATCGCTATTGCAATATTTGTAAGGAATACAAATGGAATTGCTGTATATTCCATAGTTAAGAGTAAAACTATCATTGTAAGTATTCCGGCAGCTACAACATAAAGTGGCATTTCTTTATCTGATAAATCTTTTGTATCTTTTATAATTCCTGACATTCCACTTAAAAATGCCTGTCTACCTGTAATACCTCTAATAGTATCTACAGCTTTCATAGTAAGCTCGTCTGCTGTACCTTCCTTTAACTTAACTATCATCATAGTTGCGTCTCCAGAATAAAGCATATCCCTCATATCCTTAGGTATCATTTCATTTGGGAAAGTTATATCTATAAAACTATCCTTCCAAATTACCTCTTCTACACCCTCTACCTTTTCAACTTTTTCCTTTATCTTAGCTACATCCTTATCTGGCATATTTTCAATTTCCAACATAGCTAAAGATCCGCAGTTAAAATCTTCTTTCATTATTTTTTCTGCTTTCATAGTAGATACATCTTCTGGTAGATAACTAAGTATATCGTAGTTTATATCTGTTTTGATATATCCCATAACTGACGGTATCAAAAGTAAAAATGCTATCAAAAGAATGATTTTACTGTGTTTTGCTATCTTGTCAGCAATCTTTTTCATTTTTCTCCTTCTCCTTCCAATATTTCTAGCACCTTTTTTGGGCATACCTAATTTTTATAAGTCTATTATAGGGCGCGCCTAATAAAAAGTCAACATTTTTATAACTTTGTAAAAATGAAGTTTTTATGAATTTGTAAAAAAAATACTACCAAACATCGTAATCAATACGATAATTTGGTAGTATTTTAGTCATTATGTTCAATTTTAAATATTAAATTTTTTTAATTATATTAAATCACTCGATTCCACTACAGTATTCACCACTTCTTCAAGATTCATATCATCCTTAAATTCTTTTGCTTCTTGTATTATCTTATCTATATCAATCTGTTCATCTACATTTAAAAGAGCAAATCTTGTTTTAACGACATTTATTATAATATCGTCCAAATCTACATTCAGTACTCCTTCATAGTACTGATTTAATAGTTCACACTCTCCAGCACATCCCATCGAAATACTCATATATAAATCTTTATCATTGAAATCGTAGTTGCTCTCCACTAATTTTTCTTTAAATAAACCTAATAATATATTTATATATTCTTGTCTTATAGATCTAACATTTGAAGCTTCGATATACAATCTAAACACTTTTTCTGAAGTAGCTATAGCGTGAGTATATATATACTGACTTATTATATAGTTCGCCACTATATCATTTTCTTTTATCTTTTTCTCTGCTATCGTTCCATAGATTTTTTCTAGTAATTCTTTGTATAAATACAGTAATATATCTTCTTTTTTCTTGAAGTAGTAGTACAAATGTCCCCTTCCAAGACCTGAAGACTCTGCAATCTGTCTTATCGTAGTCTTACCGTATCCATATTTGATAAAAAGTCCTGATGCAGTTTTTATTATGTGATCTTTTAGCTGATTAACTTCTGAATCCTTCATTTTACTTCCCTCCAATTTATTTGCTGTGAAGAGTAGCGTATATTCCTCCAGCTTTTATAAGTTCATCATGTGTTCCTCTTTCAGAAATTTTTCCATTTGTTATTACTATTATCTCATCTGCATTTTTTATTGTAGAAAGTCTATGAGCTACTACTATATTTGTTCTATCCTTGCTTAGTTCTTCAAGAGATGCCTGTATTTCTCTTTCTGTAACATTATCAAGGGCTGAAGTAGCCTCATCAAGTATTATAATTGGTGGATTCTTTAAGAATATTCTAGATATAGATATTCTCTGTTTCTGTCCACCAGATAATTTAACACCTCTTTCACCTATATACGTATCGTATTTTTCAGGTAAAGTCATTACAAAGTCATGTATTCTAGCTTTTTTAGCTGCTTCTATCATTTCTTCTTCTGTAGCTTCTGGATTTCCACAAATTATATTGTCTCTGATTGTTCCTGTAAATAAGAACACATCCTGCTGAACAACTCCTATATTTTTTCTAAGTGATCTTAGACTTACATCTTTTATACTATTTCCATCTATTTTTATATCTCCAGAATCTAATTCATAGAATCTAGGTATTAAACTACAAAGCGTAGTTTTTCCTCCACCTGATGGTCCAACTAATGCTATAGTTTTTCCAGCTTCAATAGATAGACTTAAATCACTTATTACTTCATTTTCATCTTCATATGTGAATGAAGCATTTTCTATTTCTATATTTCCTTTTACATTTTGAAGTTCTTTAGGATTTTTAGCTTCTTCCTGAATTTCTTCATCCATTATTTCTTTGAAACGTTTAAATCCTGTCATACCATTCTGGTACTGTTCTGTAAAGTTTACAAGCTTTTTCATAGGCTCTATGAACATTTTTACATATAAAATATATGCTGCAAAATCTCCAATAGTTATTCTACCTACATAAGTGTAGTATCCACCTAGTATCATAGCTATCCATTCTAATAAATCCATAAAGAAGTTCATACCAGAGAAATATTCAGCCATAGCCTTATAAGATTCTTCTCTAGCATCCTTGAATATATTATTTATTTTGTCAAATTTTTCAAGTTCTTCATCTTCTGTACAGAATGATTTTGTAACCTTCATACCAGCTATACTGTTTTCTAGGGTAGCATTTACCTCCCCTACTTTTACTCTAGACTTCATGAAAGCATTACCCATTTTATCTTTTTTACGGGCAACAAACCAAACCGCAAATGGAAGCACTGCGAATATTATTAATGTTAACGGGATGTCTATCCCCATTAAAATTATAAATGAACCTAGGATTGTTACCAAAGATATAAATAAATCCTCTGGTCCATGGTGTGCTAACTCTGTTATGTCCATAAGGTCATTTACTATTCTAGACATTGTAACACCAGATTTATTTTCATCGAAATATTTATTAGGTAACTTCTGAAGATGTCTAAAAACAACACTTCTCATATCTGCCTGCATTCTGACCCCTACAACATGCCCCCAATACTGCATGAAATAGTTGAATCCTGCTTTAGCTACAAATATAACTATTAAAATAGCTGCAAATATAAATAATAAATCAATTTTTTTATTAGGTATGATATCGTCCATTATGTTTCTCGTCATAATTGGATATAAAAGATTGCACATTGACGCTGAAAAAGCGCAAATCATATCGAGTATAAATAGTTTTTTATACGGTCTGTAATATTGAACAAATTCCTTTATCATATAATTCCCCCCTTACTTCTCATATTTTCCAATTTTACACCAATTTTGATTTATTTTCCATACTATTTCTAAAATATACGTTATTTCATTGTATATTTTCATAAATTTATTTTATAAAAAATTATCTGTAAATTATATACATCTTATCTAAATCTTGTGATATAATTATTTTATAATTATAGATAAAATTTTATTTTTATTTTTTTTATCTATAGATAAGTGTATTTGTAATATTTATAAATTTTTTAAAGATTATTTTTTACTTTTACAATATTTTGGGGAATTATAATCGATTCTACTTATTATCATTTAATTTTTTTATATTTGAAAGGGGATTATTTTAATTATGGATCTTAAACAACTTGAAGTGTTTGTAGCTGTTGTAAAGCACCAGAGCTTCTCTAAAGCGTCAAGAGAGCTATTCCTTACACAGCCTACAGTTAGTGCACACATCCAAAACTTAGAAAACGAATTAGAAACTGTTTTGGTAAATAGAAGCAACAAAACTATAACTCTTACAGAGTCAGGTAAAATACTTTATGAACATGCAATTTATATATTAAACAACTGTAAAAAAGCTATTTACGATATTAAAGAATACTCAGGTAAAATAGAAGGGCTTATCGACATAGCCTGCAGTTCTATCCCAGAAACATATCTTTTACCAGGATTTATGAAGAGCTTTTCTAATACATACCCAGATGTAAAATTTAGTATAAGCCATTATGACTCACGGTTTGCTATATCTGAAATATTAGACGAAAGAATCAGTTTCGGTTTTGTAGGTTCTAAAATAAGCAATCCACAGATAAAATACGTAAATCTTATAGACGATAATCTAGTACTTATAACACCACCAGATTTAGAAATAGAAAACGAAAACGGTGAAATAGATGTATCAGCTTTATACGACTTCAATTTTATAATGAGAAAAGAAGGTTCTGGTACTAGGGATTTAATATTTAAGACTCTTAAAAAGGCTGGATTCTCTACAGCTAAACTAAATATCTTAGCTCATGTAGAATCAAATGAATCTATAAAAGAAATGGTTAGACAGGGATTAGGTGTATCATTCATATCTCGGATTTCTGCTGAAGAATACATAAACTCTGGAAAACTAAAAAGCTACAAAATAAAAGGAATAGACTTTGCTCGTAAATTCTATTTCATATACTCTAAAAAGAAAACATTCACTCCACTAGAAAACAAATTCTTAAACGAACTATGTGAATACTTCGGATTAGACCATAAATAAAGAAAAAAGAAGAGGGACTATTGCAAAATTGCAGTAGTCCCTATTTTATTAGTTTTCTTTTATTTCACACATACTACAGTTTTTACCTGGTTTTCTTCCAGTTCTTTCTTCAAATTCCTGTGGAGATACTACTTCTATGCAGTCTAATCTCTGTTTGAATCCTTTTTTAAATTCCTGTAAGTATATTTTTCTTAATTTTTCTCTTTCTTTTGTTTCTGCTAGAGTAAGTCCTTCAGCTTTGTTTTTCTTTGCTAATTCATTTATTCTGTTTATTAATTTCTGATCTATCATTTTATCTTCTCCTTTTCTATTCAAATTTATATATTATAAAGCTACATCTTCTATTAAATCATTTTTGTACAATTATATCAATCGCTTATTCAATATACTCAAAGTTTATTCTAATAAAATAACCTGTTATCCATTATAGCTTCATTTTCACCATTATTCTTCAAAAATTCTTCTACACTTCTTCCTATTATCTCTATACCCTTTTCTATGTTTTCAACACTTTCTCTGGCAACATTTATTCTAAAGAACCTATCATCAATTACATTGTCATAGAAATATGTACCTGGCAATACAGATACTCCCTTTTTATATATAAAATCTGTAAATTCTCTCGATTTACATCCTCTAGGAAGCTCACAGAAAAAGTTTATTCCTCCAGAGCAGTTTCTAACTCTTATTCTTCCTTTAAAGAATTTTTTAATACATTCCTTGGCAACTCTATATTTTTCATCGTATATCTTATCCATCTTTTCTATATGCTTATCCCAATCAAATTCCTCCATATAGCAAAGTAAAGAGCTTTGTATAAGCCCAGGAGTTGATATATCTGAAGAGTATTTTGCCCAAAGTATATTTTTCATAAGCTCTGGTGGTATATCTATTACCCCTATTCTAAGACCCGGCATAAATATTTTTGAAAAACTTTTTATGTATATTACTCGGTTGTTTTCATCGTAACTTTTTAAAGGTCTATTATCCTCTGAATCAAATTTAAAATCACTTATAAAATCATCTTCTAATATATAGAAGTCATATTCCTCTGCAAGTTCTAGTAGTTTTTTCTTTTTATAGCTAGAATATGAAATTCCTGTAGGATTTTGGAAATTAGGCATGACATACATAAGTTTAGGCTTTATTTTATCCAATTTAAGTTTTAATATTCCTATATCAATTCCATCATCCAACATAGGTATTGATATTATCTTTGCCCCTCTACTCTTGAACACCTCTATAGCACCATTGTATGTAGGCTCCTCTACAAATACAATATCAGAATAATTTATAATCCCCTTACATACAATATCGATTCCCTGCTGTGCTCCAGATATAATCTGCAAATCATCTTTAGCAGCATTTATTCCATTTTTTATTAAATACTTGGAAATTCTATCTCTTAAACCTTCATTTCCAAGTCCTTCATCGTATTCAAATATAGCACCTTCATTTTTTGATAGAGCTAAATTGACTGCCTTTTTAAAATCCTCAACTGGAAACATTTCATTTGAAGGATTCCCATTATCAAACTGAATAATATTCTTATTCTTTTTTTCATCCTTAGCTCTATATTTTTTTATTTCAGATGCAAATGTTCCACTTCCTACTATTTTGTAAACATAACCTTCTTTTTCTAAAAGTTCGTATACCTTTACAATAGTAGTATTATTTACACCTATATACTCGGACAATTTTCTAATAGGAGGTAATTTTTCATGTTCTTTTATTTCGCCCTCTATTATCAAATTTTTTATATGAGTGTATATCCGTATGTACTTTCTCCCCTGTATATCATCTATATTTAAATAGTATTTTTCCATAATATACCACCCTATTTAAAGTTTATTTATTATACAATAAAAAGCGCTGACTAAGCAGCGCTTTTTATCAGTCCCGAAACACCGTCGGTATTGTAAATTCATACCCGAGATACTCCCAGGTGGGTGATCTATTAGTTGCTTTTTGGAGTCCTTGATAAAATCAAGGCATTTCATACTTACAATCAAACTCAATCTCCCGAATTTAATTTGTCGGTTGAATTTAGAAGTAACCTTCTCGAATGTCTCAGGATTTCTTACCATTATTATATAATAATTGTTCAAATTTTTAAAGAGAAAATCAAAAATCCATAAAATTTATTTTTTTATTACACTTTCTCTTTCTTCTATTCTGTGAGGAAGCTCTACTTTCTTTTCCTCTATTTCTTCACCATTTATCATCTTTATAACCATTCTTATAGCAACAGCTCCCATATCATATAATGGCTGATGAACTGTTGTAAGTTTTGGTCTGTACATTCTAGCTATTTTTACATCGTTAAATCCTGCTACAGATATATCATTTGGTACACTATATCCTTTATCAAATACAGCATTCATAGCTCCAACTGCAGCCTCATCTCCTGTAACAAATACAGCATCTGGAACTATTCCTTTTTCTAATATATCTTTAGTAGACTCATATCCACTATTGTAATCTACACCACCATATCTAACTAATTCTTCATTAAATTCTATTCCATTTTCTGCTAATGCACTCTTATATCCATCTAATCTTTCTTTTTCTAGTCTTGTATCCCCTGCACTAGTCATAACGAAAGCTATTTTTTTATGTCCCTGTGATATTAAATGATTTGTCATATCGTAAGTTGCTTTTTCATTATTTACACTTACTGTAGGTACATCGTAATCTCTAGCTGTTTTACTGATATATGTTGTTGGAATTCCACAGTTTTCTATATATTCTACCTGCTCCTTACCTAAATCCCAACTTATCATTACCATACCTTCTATCTGTTTAGCTCTTAGAAGGTTTATACTTCTCATTTCCTCATTTTTGTCTGAGTAAGTATTTGAAAGAAGAATATCGTAATTGTACATTCTCGCTATTTCTTCTATCCCATTAAGAATTTCATTTACAAATGAGTCAGATACCTCTGGAACAACAACTCCTATTAACTGACTTTTTTTAGTTACTAAGCTTCTAGCTAGCGGATTTGGTACATACCCTGTTTCCTCTATAACATCAAGAACTTTTTTCTTTATCTCATCTGTTACAGGTTTAGAATTATTTATCACTCTAGAAACTGTAGATATAGATACACCCGCTTTTTTTGCTACATCTTTAATTGTAACTGTATTTTTCATGCTTTTTCCTCCTTTTAGTTTATTAAATTTTTGTTTTTATATAATACACCCCTAATTAACATTGATACCCAAGTGTTAACACTCCGAATTATTCTTTTTTAAATAAATATGGTAAGGTTTTTTGTCTATATATATTAAATCACATATACAACAAAATTACTATAAAAATTATATTTCTTAATCAATTTTTTAATTGACAAGCAGTCACCTAAATTTATATTATCTATTATATCAAATATGTATTGAAATTTGTACTGTAATATATTAAACTACAATTAAAATAAGACTAACAAATTATTAGGAGGAAAACTATGTTTGAAAGAATAAAAGAAATAATAGCAGAACAGTTAGGACTTGATGATTTAGAAGATATAACAATGGACTCATCTCTTATAGACGACCTTGAAGCAGATTCATTAGATGCTGTTGAAATAATAATGGCTCTTGAAGATGAATACGACATAGAAATTCCTGATGAAGAAGCAGAAAGCTTCAAATCAATAGGAGATATCTGCAGATACATAGAAGATAACCAGTAATTAAACAAATTAAAAGAGATGCAAATTTTGCATCTCTTTTTTTATTGATTTTATATTTCATTTAATTATTTTTCTTCAAAGAAATTAACATTTTTGATTACTATATCTATAGTTCCATCTTCATTTTTCTTTATACTGTATTTCATTGGGTCCTCAAAATCAGTTAAATTTCCCTTTATTTCAAATCCATTGTCAGTTTTAATATTTCTCTTTTTAAGCTTTTTTTCCACCCATTTTTTATCTATAGAAAATGATTCATCTATTCCTTTTTCTTCCATAAGCTCTTTAAAGCCTTCTTTTAAATCCTCGTCTTTTATTGCTCTTTCTGCAAATTCAGCTACATCAACCTGCTGCTGCTCCTTTAAAGTATAATTTAAAATACTTCTAGCATCCTCAGCCTGTTTTATATCATTTGCAAGTGCATTTGTTATCCAATTATCTGCAGATGTTTTAAACACCTTAGTCTTGTATTTATCGTCGTCTATTTTCTCACCATCTATAAATTCTCCTATAAATTTAGATGGTAATCCACTCTTTTCAGAGTCTTTGTCTAAAGCTCTAAACTGATATTCATCATTCATACCGTTTACACCTATAAGTGCAGCCTGTTTAATTCTCTGAGTTTCCTGTATCCCAACTTCATTAGACACAATCTGTATATTGAATTTTTCATCTACAAATTCTATAGAATGAGTATAAAGTTTTTTATAATCTATTTTTATTATTGCAACATTTTTTTCTTCCTTTACTGTATAAAGGCATACAGCTAAATCACAAGATTCTAAGTCGCTGTTTACCTTCATAACATCAAATAAATACGCAGCTATTTCCTTTGAATTTTCTACAAATGTACTTTCATCGTATATAATCTGCTCACAACATTTTCTAATTGTATTTTCAGTGTAATTTTTAAAAACAGCCTTTCTTAAATCGTCATCTCTAGTTACTCTTTTTATCATCTTCTGGAAAAATCCTTCAACCTCCTGATTGACTTTTCCTTCAAAATCATTAAGAATAGGCACATCACTATTTTTATCTAGCACGTGTACAATAAATTTATGTATAATCAATGTATTATTCCTCCATTTTTAGTTTTTTTATAAGTTCTTTCATATCATCTGGTATCTTAGCTTTAAACTCTAAGTCTTCCCTAGTTCTAGGTTGTTTAAACTTAAGACTATATGCATGAAGAGCCTGTCTTTTTATAAGATTTTCATCTACATATCCATACAGTTCATCTCCAATAATTCCATATCCTAAGTGAGCTAAATGCACTCTTATCTGATGCGTTCTTCCTGTTTCAAGTTTTAATTCTACAACAGTTGCATCTTCTAGTCTTTCAACAACCTTATAATGAGTAATAGATCTCTGCCCTCTTTCATCTACTACCCTTTTTATAGAGTCATCAGTAGGTCTATATATAGGTGCGTCTATAGTCCCTTTATCTTCCTTCATAACCCCTTTTACAACTGCTATATACTTCTTCTCAACTAAATTTTCACTCATATCAGTAGATAATACATGGTGAGCATAGGCATTTTTTGCAACTATAACTAGACCAGATGTGTTCATATCCAGCCTATTTACAAATCTTACCTTTACCTTTTCGCCTTTTTTTATTATAAAATCTGTAACACCATTGGCAACAGTTCCATCAAAATGGCTCTTTGTCGGGTGTACAACCATATACGGTGGCTTATCGACCATTATAATATCAAAATCATCGTAAAGTATCCCCATCTCAAGATTTTGTGGCTCGAAGTTTGCCATATCTTCATTTATTTCTACTTCTATTAAATCGCCCTTTTTAACATCTAATGTCGGTTTTCTATACTCTCCATTCACGTTTACTGTTCTTTCTCTTTTCATTTTTGAAATAGATCTCACAGAAAATCCTAGCTTATCGAGTAAAATTTCCTTTAACACACCATCTTCCTCTGCCGTATAAGACATTAGATTGTACTTCTGTAGTTCTTTTTTAAACAAATTTATACCTATCCTTTCTAAGTTTATAACTGTGTTTAATTAGTTTTCTTCATTCCATCCTTTGCAAACATCAACCCATTTTACAAAGTTTGAAGAATATTTTTCTAATTCGTCGTTAGTAAGCTCTATTGCAGAATTTCCGCTTCCTGCTGCTGGAAATACTGTGTCAAATCTTTTTAAAGACTCATCTAAATATACCTTTACATTCTCGTTTTCTAGAGCAAACGGACAAACTCCACCTACCATATGACCTGTAAACTCAACAGCTTCTTCTGCAGAAAGCATTCTAGCTTTACAAGAAAACTCATGTCTGAATTTTTTATTGTCTATTTTTGTATCTCCAGCTGCAACAACTATTATAGCTTCTCCTTCATCTTTGCCTCTAAAAGATAGTGTTTTAGCAACTCTAGCTGGTATTATTCCAACTGTTTCTGCTGCTAACTCTACAGTTGCACTAGACTCATCAAACTCCATAACATCATTTTCTCTTCCAAACTGCTCCATATATTTTCTTACTTTTTCAATCGACATAACTAAACACTCCTTTTTCCTCTGTTTATATATACTAACTAAAATATTAAACTTATTAGCTAAGTGCTTTTATACTCCAAACACCCTTATTCTGTTCTACAGGTATTTTAAAAAAATTAAATATTGGAATTTCCTCTGCAAAATTACCTTCATATTCCATCTTTGTAGAATCAAGCGCAAAGTACTTTTTATTTAATTCCAATCCTTTTGGAACAATAAATTCTATATATCCATCTCCATTTGGTTCTATACCATCTAGCATTAAATTTGAATTAAGCTTATTCGCACTATCTAAAGCTAAATAAAGCTTTGAGCTATTTACATATTCTCCATCTTCGTTTTTTATATTGTTTTCAAATTTCATTCTTGCCTTTGTAAGAAGATATGTAAATTTACTGTTATTGTAAATTTTAAATCTTATTTTTGTACCTTCTTGCACAGTTTTTCTAGACTCAAACTCTACTATAACCTCATTTACATTTCTGGCCTCATAGTCCTTTTTATCTATCATATCTCCATATGTAAATCTTACTAAAAAGCCAGATACAAGACAAAAAATCAAAATGATAGATGATACCTTCATAAATTTATTCATATTATCAACCCATTCTAATTTTTATACTTTTACTTTGATTTTTATTTAATATATCTATTTTTCTTCATAGCCTTCAAGGATATTCCCATAGATATTATAAATATGAGAATACAAGCCACTCCTACAGTAACAATATTTATATTGTCCACATTAACCTTTGACACAATTCCTCTAAATATTTGATTAAATGCATGTATTGTTTCATATCTAAATACATTGGTAGATACCAATGCATCCGGATTGCTAGTCATATATATTTTTTCAGATAATGCATTTAAAAATGATCCAAATATTGTAAATATAGCTATTGCAAGTATACTAGCTGCTATTTTTATTTTTTCATATCCATATCTAAAAAACATCGGCATTGTTACGGATAGTGCTATTAAATTTATATACATAGCAAATATAAAATCATAAAATACAGTTCTTCTAAACATATATATAGAAAGTATATCGTGTACAAATAGAGTAAGTATAGTTATAACTATAGAAGTAGATACTCCTATAAGATATCTAGAGTACACTATATCGTCTAAATCTATCGGAATACTTCTTATAAATTTATCTGAATTATTTTCATAATCAGCTGAAAATACGCCTATCATTATTAGATAAGTTATAAGTACTGGCGTTGCATAATAAGATATATCATTACAAAATAAATACATTAAAATAAATATAAGTATGTATTTTATAACATTAAATCTTTCAGATTTTATACATACTATGAGATCCTTTTTTATAAGGTTAAACATTTAATACACCGCCTTCCTGGTAGTAATGTATTAAATCTTCTATATCAGGATTTTTTATCTTATGGTAATCAGCACTTCTAAGAAGAGCTCTTATTTCATCACTTTCTCCTATATTTACAAGTGCTTCACTATATCTTTTATAGTGGTCTATTCCTATTATATTATCCTTCATAAGAGATAATGTTTCAGAATCAGATCTAATTACCCTAAAATCTTTTATTATATCCTTCTTTTTAAGGTTAAATAGAATATTTCCCTTTTCTAAATATACAATTTGGTCGTATATTTCCTCTAATTCAGACACGTTATGAGTAGAGATTACGACACTTCCATTTTCCCTTTTTATATAGTCTTTAAAAATCCTTATAAGTTCCTTTCTTACAGTTTTTTCTAATCCATATATAGGTTCGTCTAGTATAAGCAGTTTTGCATGATGGCTAAGAGCAGTACTTATCATTACTTTTTCACATTGACCTTTTGATAGGTTTTTTATCTTTTCCTCAGAATCTAGATTAAAGTTGTCAAAATACATATCGTACACTTCCTCATCAAAATTCTTATAGAACATAGCTATTATTTTTTTATAATCCTTTAGCTTTAAGTTAGGATAAAAACTAAGATTATCATAAACAAAACCTATATCATTTTTATATCCAACTGGATCTTTTTCTACATTATTTCCATTTAATTCTATTTTCCCCGAACTCGGCTTATAAAGTCCCATTATCAAATTTATAATACTAGTTTTTCCTGAACCGTTATCTCCAATTATTCCCATAATTTTTCCTGGCTCTAGCATTATATTTATATTATTCAGTGAAAAATTTTCAAATGTTTTTGAAACGTTTTCTATTTTTAACAAATAATCACCTCATACAATAATTCTTATTTTGTTGTTAACATAGTTATTCTTTAATTATATCACGTAATTGATATATATTGAAATTTATATGAAACTTGAAATGTATATACTTGTTAAAAATTATGCTATAATACATATATGTAAAGAGGTGAACTTATGAAAAAAAGGCTAATAACTATTAATTCTAATGATCTACCAAAGTCGGTAGAAACTAAAAATTTATTTAAAGAAAAATTTAAAGAAGCTGGCTTTGATGTTTCAGAAGAATTTTCTGATGATACAGAGCTTGTTGTCTGTGTTGGGGGAGATGGATCTTTTTTAAAAACAGTCAGAGATTTTGACTACCCTGAAGTTCCTATTGTCGGTATTAATACTGGGCATCTAGGATTTTTCCCAGAGATAGTGCCCGATAAAATAGATGAGTTTATAGAAAGTTATTTAAATGAAAATTATATGATTCAAGAGGTTCCACTACTGCGGGCGATGATTTGTACAAACAAAAGCTGCGTAAACTTCTTCGCACTTAATGATGTAACTATAAAAGGTGATAAATCTAGAACTGTTCATTTAAAGCTACTTGTAAACGGTAAAAAAGTTGAAAACTTCAGCGGAGACGGTATGATTATCTGCTCTCAGACAGGTTCTACTGCATATACGTATTCAGCTGGTGGAAGTATTATAGACTGTAATATAGATGCTATACAGCTTACTCCTCTTTCACCTATAAATACAAATGCATATAGAAGCTTTACATCTAGTATAATTTTCTCTAAAGATACTGAGATAAGTATTATACCAGAGTATCGCTTTGAAGATTCAATACTTATCGTAATAGATGGTGTTGAGCTTAGATTTAAACAAATTACAGATATAAACATCTGTACATCAGATGTTAAGCTAAAACTTTTAAGACTTTCAGATTATGAGTTTTGGGATAGAGTTTCAGCAAAATTCTTATAGAATATTATTCTATCAAAAAAATTAATTTATTGGAGGGAATTTAAATGAAAATAGGAATACTTAGTGATACTCATGGAAGTTCGCTTTATTTTGATAAGGCAATGGATGTATTAGGAGAATGTGATTTATATCTTCACGCAGGAGATATACTTTATCATGGACCTAGAAATGACTTACCTGAAGGATATAATCCAAAAGCACTTACAGAGTCATTAAACGATATGGATTCTATAATATTTGCAAAAGGTAACTGCGAGGCAGATGTAGACCAGATGGTATTAAATCATCCAATTCAGGGACCTTATGCACTAGTTCAGCTTGATGAATTTAGATTTGTTGTAAACCACGGGTATGTAGGAGCAAAAGATGAAATAATAGCAAACGCTAAAAATATGGGGGCAGACTTCCTTATACTAGGACATACTCATGTTAAAGAGCTTTCTTTTGACGACACACTTATAATAATAAACCCAGGAAGTACTTCTATACCTAAAGATGGAAGTAGATCTGTCGCAATAGTTGAAATAAATCCTGATGAAGATAATGATCATGAATTAAACATAGACATAAACTTCTACGACATAGATACTGGAAAAATAATAGAAGAATTATAATAGAAAAGGGCTGATGCAAAACTCTTGCACAGCCCTTATTTTTTACGTATACATATGTATTTTTGCTATTCTATTTTTCTCTACTTTTTCTATACAGAATTTAATATTTCCAATCTCAATTACTTCTTTTTCTTCAGGAAGTCTGTCAAGATAACCTATTAGATATCCACCTATAGAATCGAATTCTTCTGTTTCTATTGATGTACCTATAAGCTCATTAACTTCTGATATCCTAGTACTTCCATCTACTATGTACTCGTCTTCTTTGATAACTATTATATCGTCTTCATCTTCATCGTATTCGTCTTCTATGTCTCCTACGATTACTTCAACTAAGTCCTCAACAGTTAAAAGACCTGATGTTCCACCGTACTCATCAAGAACTATAGCTATCTGAGTTTTTGCTTTTTTCATATCTTCAAGAAGCTGAGTTATCTTTTTAAATTCATAAGTAAAGAATGGATCTCTCATGTAATTTTTTACAGAGAAGTATTCTTTTTCTTCATCACTTAAGAATATCATATCTTTTATGTTTATTATACCGATGATATCATCTACAGAATCTTCGTATACAGGAAGTCTACTTAATTTTTCTTCTCTAAATACTTCTATTATTTCTTCATAAGTATCATCGACTTCAACAGTTACCATATCCATTCTCTGAACCATGGCGTCTTTCGCCTGCATGTCACCAAATTCGAATACGTTATTGATTATTTCTCTTTCTTCAACTTCAAGAACACCTTCCTCATGGCTGACATTTACCATAGTTTTTAGTTCTTCTTCAGTTATAAACGCATTTTTTTCGTCTGCTTTTACACCGATTATTCTAAACATAAATTTAGTAAATATATTAAATATCCATACTACCGGTGATAGTATTGTTATTATCAGTTTTATTGGTTTTGAAACCAATAGAGCAACTTTTTCTGAATTATTTGCTGCTATTGATTTAGGTGTTATTTCCCCAAATATAAGGATTATGATTGTCATAATCGCAGTAGCTGCAGCAACACCATTTGCTCCAAATTTAGCTGTTAATAATGCAGTTGATATAGATGTAGCTGCTATATTAACAACGTTGTTTCCTACTAATATAGAATTTAATAATTTATTAGGACTTTCTATTAAAGATGCAACTAAATCTGCATTCTTTACCCCCTCGTCCTGCATATATCTCATTCTTATTTTACTTAATGACATTAGAGATGTCTCTGATGCCGAGAAAAATGCCGATCCCATAATAAGGATGACTAACCCGATAATCTGAATCCAACTTTCGAGCGATTCCAAAATTTACCACACTCCTATTTAACTTTTCTATCATTTTTCTTTTAGATTATATATTTGATTTCCATTATATCATAATTGAAGATACTTTTGTAAAATTATTAAATTGTTTAAATGTTAACTTTCAGATATAATCTAAAAAAAATAGAACTGCTAATCACATTTCATCAAAGTGATAGCAGTTCTGTTTTTCTAACTATATTCTATTTTAACTTTTGATCCTTCTCCAATTTCACCAGCTGTTACAACTAGTTTTACTGGAACCCTATTTTTTAATTCTTCAACATGCGATATTATTCCTATACTTAAATTAGAACTGTGTAATTTTTCTAATGATTCCATTACAGTATCAAGTAGTTCTACATCTAATGATCCAAATCCTTCATCTAAGAAGAAGAACTCGAGTGGTGCATTACCCTTCATCTGTATTTGAGATGATAATGCAAGTGCAAGTGATAGAGATGTTAAGAATGTTTCTCCTCCAGAAAGAGTGTCAACTCCTCTTCTTTCTCCACCATTGAAATTATCTCTCATAACAAACTCTAGAGCGTCGTTTATTTCAAGTGCATATCTTCCATTGGTAATTGTAGAAAGTCGCTTTGATGCCTCAAGTGCAATATATTTTAAGTGATTTGTTGCCACATATTCAACAAATTTATTTCCTTGAATAATTCTATCAATTTCATCTAATAGCCTATAATCATTTGAAACCTCGTCATATTCTGATTTTATCTTTTTCTTCTTTTCAAGGTCTTTTTTCATTGCAGTTATTCTATCAAATAAAACAGCGTTGTTTTTTTCAAGCTCACCTATTTCATCTTTTAATAATACAATTTCTTCGTTTAATCTATCAAATTCTTCTTCTTTTACTTTTCTACCATCTAATTTTTTCTCTAAATCATCTATTTTAAAGTCTAAATTTTTTCTACCTTCATCATAGTCAGATATCTCTTTTCTCATAATTTCAATATCTATGGTAGGCATAACAAATTTCTTAACAGTATATGCACTATCAAATCTATATTTGGCTAGCATATCTTTTAATACTTTTTTATAATAATCTAACTGCTCTTCAGTAGTATTACATTCTCCCTGAACCTTACTTCTAAGGGAATCCTTGTCTTCTCTAGCCTTGCTCTTGTCATCAAATTCTTTTTTTAGATCAGCATAACTACTATTTATTTTATTTATTTCCTGCTCTGTTTTTTCAAGCAATTCATTAGGATTTTTTCCTCTAGTTATTCTCTGGGCTTCATCTGTCTTTTCTATATACTGCTTTTTATTTCCTTCAAAGTCTTTTTCTATTGAAGAAATTTCAACTTCTATAGAATGTATACTCGTTTTACAGTCGTCAAATTCTTTATCTATCTCAGATTTTATATTTCTAAATTCAGATAGTTCTTTCTCAACATTTTCTGATTCTATTTCATTTGCCTTTATTTCTTCTAATTTAGAGAATATATCATCTACCTTGGTAATTCTTTTTATAGATACTATTTCAAGCTCAAGATTATCTTTTTTAGATTTAAGTTCTGATACATTCTCTGATAAACTAAGTCTACGTCTCATTATTCCTTTTAGTAACTCGTCTATTCTAGTAAATTCTTTATCATTTCTAGAATAATCATCCTTATATCTTTTTAAATCCTCTTCTAATCTATCTTTTTCAATATTCCAATCAGATACAGCTCTTTTTTCTGCTTCTAAATTTCTAGTTTCTGAGTCGTATTTCTTAGAAAGCTCTATAGAATTTCTTTCTCCTATTTCAGCTTTTTTCTTATTTATAGCTTCAGTTTTTATCTTTTCTTCAGATATATATCCACTTCTCTTTATTTTTAATGAATCTAGTCTTTCTATTTCTTCTCTTTCGTTTGCCTTTTCCTTGTTTAAAATTCCTTCATAATATTCTATTCTATCGTCGTAATTAGTGCTGTCAGTTCTCATATGGTCTAAAGATCCGCAAACTGGACAAGGTTTACCATCTTGAAGTTCTTTTCTTATATCTGAAACTCTGTTTAAATATCTAAATTCCTCTATATTCTTCTTAGCAGTTTCCATATCTTTTCTAACTTTAGACAGTCTATCCTCAGATGTAGATATTTCCCTGCTCACCCTATGTCTTTTTTCTAAACAGTCGTTTAACTCATTCTGAAGATTATCCCTTTCTTCTTCAAGCTGCTTTAAAGTTTTAAGCTCAGATTTCATTTCTGTAACATACTCTGTCTTTTTAGTTATTTCTTCTGCTGTAAGAGGAGAATTTTTTATCATTATATTAATTCTATTTTCAACTTCTTCTATTCTTTCTTTAACAGAATCTCTATCTCTTCCAACCAATTTCAAAGCTATATTATTTTCACTATATTCAGCTTCACATTTCTGTAAATCAATTTCGCTTTTTTCTAGCTCTTTTTTTACTTCATTTAATTCTTTTATATGTGAGTATCCCTTTTCTATATTCTGACGGAAAGCTGCTGGTACATTTATTTCATACAGTCTATTTTCGCTATCTTTAATTTTCCCAGCATAAAGATTTTGTTGTGATTTGATATCTTCAATATTTTTTAAAAGTTCTTTTTTCTTACTTTCTAGTTTTTCACCTTCTACCTTTAGTCTTGTAAGTCTTTCACTTAACTTATTAGTTTCTTCTAATAGATTTATAGCTCGTTCAAATTTTACTTTATCCTCACTCAACCTAGGTATAGTATCGTCTTTTTTTCTTTCTATTTCAGCAAATTTTCCTCTAGATATTTCTAAATCCTTCTTAATTAACCTTATTTCTTCTTCAATTATTTTTAATTGATTCTTAGAGTCCTCAAACTGCTTCCGAAGCTTTTCAACATTATCTATATAAGGGTCTATCATATTTGCATTTTCTGCCCTAGACATTTTCTTTCTTTTTTCTTCTATTTCTTCTTTTTTATCTTCATATACCTTTAGTAATTCTTTTGCTTCATTGTACCGCTTCTGATTTTCATATATGATTTTATCTATATCGTATTTTTCAACCTTTTCTTTATACAGTCTATTTTTAACTCTAGAATCTTCTTTATCGATTTCTAATTTTTTTATCATTTCATCGTATTTTTCATCGGTTACCTCTTCATAGTGAGATAATGATACTTGAAGCATATCTACATGAGTTTTAGTTTTATTTTTTCTATGTCTTACATTTTCTATTAATTTCTTTCCATATTTTTCTAGGTTGAATATTCTCTCTAACATATTTCTTCTATCTATTCCACCTAATTTTAAGAAATCATTAAACTTGTCCTGAGGAAGCACTACAGATTTTGTAAAGTCGTTTGCTGTTAGTCCAATTATTTTTATTATAGTTTCATTTACTTCATTTACCTTATCAGCAAGTACATTCTCACTTCCATCTCCTAGCTTCTCAATTACTCTTGCATAAGATGTCTTAATTCCACCAGCCTTGCTTCTAATTATATGTCTATCAACTACATATCTTCTTGAGCCTATTTCAAATTCATAACTTATTTCTGCCTTTTCAGATAAACTATTTATGTATTCCTTTGTATTTCTGGCTATACTTCCATAAAGAGAAAGTGTTATCGCATCTAAAATTGTAGATTTTCCACTTCCGGTTTTTCCAAATATCCCAAAAAGACCTCTTTCTGTCAGTTTTTCAAAATCTATAGTCTGCTTATTGACATAGCTGTTAAGACCTTTTATTTCAAGTTTTATCGGCCTCATGCCTATTCTTCTCCCCCTTCTTCACCCGCTATTTTCATAAACATATCCATTAACTCACCTTTTGGCTCTACACCTTTATTAAATGTATAAAAATCTCTGAATAGTTCAGCCATAGATTTAGTTTTTAAATCTACAGTTTTTTCTTCCTGCTGATATGTTATTACAGGTTTAATTTCTATTATATCTGCTAAATTCTTCTTCATAGCTTTTATATCTTCTTGGCTTATTATTTCGTCTGTTTTTATTTCAAAATAAGACCACATACTTCTTCCCCGATTTTGCTCGCATATATCTAATGCCTCTTGAACTCCCCTACATTTGAATAACTCTATAGGCTTATAGTTATTAAACATTATATCTTCAAGTTTGGGTTTTTCATTTGGATGTATTTCTACAATTTTTGCACCCTTTGCATATACCCTTTCACTTTTACTGTACTGAAGAGGAGATCCAGAATAATAAGAACATCCTAATTCAGATGCCTTTTGAGGCTTATGAAGATGACCTAGCGCAACATAATTTGCTTTATCTGGTAGGTCTTTTCTTTCAACTAAAAGGCTCCCTCCAAGTTGTATAGGTCTTTCAGAATCAGAACTTTCCCCTCCTACAACAAAAAGATGAGATACAGCGATATTTATACTATTCTCTTCAAAATCTTCCTGTAAATCTCTAAATATCTGACCTATTTTTTGAGAATAAGTCTTCTGTCTATCCTCATCTGTTTCAGCCTCAAATGCATCATTTAATCTTTTTTCACTAGGATATGGAAGAGTAAGTACATTTACTTTTTCCCCGTTTATTATTAATTTTGTCATTCCTTTTTTTGCTTCTACTATCTCAAATCCTTCAAATTTTCCAGTTGATGTTTTGCTTAAAGGATTTCCAAATAGCAATATTCCCTGTTCAAAAGCAAGTGGAGATGCAGCCTCTATTCTCTCTGGGCTATCGTGATTCCCTGCAATCACAACTACACATCTTTTTCCATTTGCTGCTATTTTAGACACAGTAGAGTAGAATAATTTTTCTGCTTCTGCAGATGGATTTGCTGTGTCGTATATGTCCCCTGCGATTACTACCATATCAATATCATTATCCTCTACTATCTTAACAAAATCAGAACAAAACATTTTCTGTTCCTCTATTCTCGAATGACCTTCTAAGTTTTTACCTAGATGCCAATCAGAAGTATGAATAAATCTCATAATTCCCCTCCCTTTCAAATAATTTTTTCCAAATAGCTAAAAAAATAGTCTATGTATCTATTCTAACAGATTCATCTACACCAAATAAATATATATACTGTTCTTTTACTTTTTTATCTGTTATTTCTTCAATTACCTTTGCATAAATCTCAAGCTGCTTTCTATATCTGTCCACAACTTCTTCTCTATTTTCTTCATTCACAAAATCTGTTTTATAATCTAAAAGTACAATTTCTCCATTTTCTTCAAAGTAGGCATCAATTATACCTCTAAGCATTATACTCTCATCGTAATCAATTCCTTCTTTTGCAAATAAATCCTTCATATTAATCTCTGTATAAAATGCTTTTTCTCTTCCAACAAAGTCTGCATTTTTCATTCTAGTTCCAAGATCTGATTTAAAGAATTTATAAATCTTAAATGGATTAACTACATCCGCTTCTTTCTGAGTTATTATTTCCTTTTGTACAAATTCTTCAATCTGATTTTTTATTTCATCGATTGTATTTACTTTATCCATATTGATTATTTGCATAACTAGGTGAACTACACTACCTCTATGCGTAGGACTTAGTTTCTCATCTTTATTTTCTTGAATAAATTTAGGTCTTTTTATCTCTGTTTTTTTATTATTTATACCTGATTCAATTTCATTAATATCTATTTCAAGATTATCTTCTTTAATTTCAAGATTTTCATTCTCAATACTTTCTATATCTTCAACAAATAGATTCTCCTCTGTTTCAAGTGCTACTCTATCCTCTTCTTCTCTTTCAAGATTCCAAAGTCTCTTTATTTCAGTAACAGATATACTTCCAGATTTTTCTACACTCTTCTGATATGGATATTTAAAGTCTAATCTATTTCTTACTATTTCACTATAGTCAACTTCTCTACTACTTGTAAGCTCTTCTCTTAAAACATCAGCTAAATTTATTTCTTCTTCATCTTCACTTGAAAGTGTATAATCTTCTCTTTTGTGAATTTTAAACTTCCATTCAGACTCATCATTTTTTTCTACTATTTCAGAATCGAGTGGAAGTATTCCTCTAGCATCTTTATGAGCTATTGCAACAGACATTATCCAATCTAAGAATGATGCAGATTTTAAAAGATTATATCTATCTAATTTATTATCCTTCATTACCTTTTGAGAATTAGATGCCCATTTCTGTAAATTCTTTTCAACGTCATTTACAGCACCTGTTATTATCAATTTTTCTTTTGCTCTAGTAAATGCAACGTATAATACCCTCATTTCCTCAGAAAGCATCTCAACAACCATCTGTTTTTTCATAGCCTCTTTCATCATTGAAGGGTATGATAATCTAGTTTCTAAATTTACCACCTGTGGTCCATATCCAAGTTCATGGTGGTATAGTATTCCTCTATTCATATCCATTTTATTGAATCTTTTTCCCATTCCTCCACAGATTACTATTGGAAACTCTAGGCCTTTACTTTTATGAATACTCATTATTCTAACAACATCTGCATTTTCAGATAATGTCTTAGCTTCACCCATATCACTATCAGATTTTTTTAATTTTTCCACAAAGTTTATAAAGTTGAATATACCTTTAAAACTAGTATCTTCAAATTGTTTAGCTCTTTCAAATAATATTCTTAAGTTAGCCTGTCTTTGTTTTCCTGCTGGTAAAATAGCTGCATAGGCGTAATATCCTGTTTCATTGTATAAGTACCAAAGAAGTTCATCTGTACTAAGATATGAAGATCTTTCTTGGTAATCCTCTAATCTCTCTAAGAAATCTCTAACCTTTTTATTATCACAATCGTCAAAACTTGCGTATATTTTCATAGCTTCATAGAATGATACATTTCTATTCACTATTCTTATATCTATAAGCTCTTCTGGAGTAAAGTTATAAATTGGAGATTTTAAAACTGCAAGTAATGGTATATCTTGCATTGGATTGTCTATTACTTTTAATAACGAAACTATTGTCTTAATTTCTATAGTATCAAAATATCCTGTTCCAGTATCTGCATATACTGGAATATCCATATTTGTAAACTCCTCTGTCAACACACTTGCCCAGTTTGATGTAGCTCTAAGAAGTATGACTATATCCTTATACTTAGCCTGTCTATATCTCTTTTCTTCCTTGTCGTACACCATCTGTATTTTTCCATCAGAATCTTTTCCGACAATTTCTTTAATTATCTTTCCTATTGCTCTAGCTTCAATCTGAATATTATCTAAATCCTCTTCCTCCTCAAGCTGCTCGTCAGTTAAATTTTCATTTGCCTTCTTTTCAATTATATGAACATCGCAACTTCCTCCGACTATCGTATTTTCTTCATAACATTCTTCAAATACAGCACCTGGATTTAGTTTTTCATTGTCATTATATTCTATCTCTCCAAGTTCTTTACTCATTATATTTTCAAATATAAAATTGACTGCATCCAATACGTTTTTTCTACTTCTAAAGTTTTTATAAAGCATTATTTTTCTTCCATCTTTATCTTTTTCTGTAGAATATGTTTCATATTTATGCAAGAATATTTCAGGTTTAGCCTGTCTAAATCTATAAATACTCTGTTTAACATCCCCAACCATAAATCTATTAGGCATTTCTTTATTTGCAATACTGCTTAATATAGCTTCCTGAACTAGATTACTATCCTGATACTCATCTACAAATATTTCCTTAAACTCTTCACTATATCTCTTGGCTGTTTCTGAAGGGATTTGGCACCCATTTTCGTCCTCGTCAACCAATATTTCAAGTGCAAAATGCTCTATATCATTAAAGTCAATTATTCCCTTATCTTTTTTAGCTTCTTCAAACTTTTTCCAAAACTCTAATACAGCATCTGAAATAGCTCTAACTATAGGATAAGACATATCTATTTCTTTTTTTATGTCTTTTGAGTATCTATTTTTATACATTTCTACAACTTTTTTCATACTTTCTATAGCTTCTTTTCTATACTCAGTTGCAATCTTCCAAGCTTCTCTCATCTCATCTGGATCATCTTTTTTAATCTTCTTACCTTTTCTGTAATCTTCTGGATAGAATT
The DNA here is from genome assembly GCF_003478825.1 of Peptoclostridium sp. AF21-18. Taxonomy (NCBI): domain Bacteria; kingdom Bacillati; phylum Bacillota; class Clostridia; order Peptostreptococcales; family Peptoclostridiaceae; genus Peptoclostridium; species Peptoclostridium sp. AF21-18. The sequence goes on along the minus strand of NZ_QUGE01000018.1, from coordinate 11,925 downwards.
CTCCTATAGCCTTTATAAAGTCATCCCATCCTTTATCAAGACTATCGTAAACTACATCAATTCTTTCTGATTCAGTTATTATCTTTTGTATATTTTCTATTTGACCTAAATATGGATGTACTGTAGCCAATGCTTTTTCCATATTTCCAACTATATCTTCGATCTCTGTTTTTACAGAGTTTATTACTATTCTTCCCCATTTAGAAGATGTAAAATCAAAATCATCGTCTACTAAAAATGCATCTGCAGATTCATTTAGCCATTTTTCAGGATTTGGAAACGACATTGCAAAGTTGTATATAGACATAATTAAACTTTGAACTTGATTATCTCCATTTCTCTCTGCAAAACTGTCTATAAGTTTTAAAAATCTTTTTCCTTTTTCTGAATTTTCATCTCCAAGATATCCTTGCTCATAAAGTTCTTCAAATACATCATCTATAGCTTCTTGAGCTATAAGCTGACATTCTGTAGTATCTCCTATTCTAAAATTAGGATCCAATGTTATAAGGTGTATGTTATTTTTTATAACATCAAGACAGAATGAGTGTATTGTAGTTATATTTGCTTTATTTAAGAATAAAATCTGCTTTTGAAGATGCTCAATTACATCTTTTTTTTCTAACTTAGTAGCTTCTTCTAAGGCTTTTGATACTGCGTCGGCTATTCTTTCTCTCATTTCAGATGCTGCAGCATTTGTAAAAGTAACGACAAGTAGTTTATCTATATCTACTTTTTCTTCTGTATCTAGTATCATGCTTATTATTCTCTCAACTAAAACAGCTGTTTTTCCCGAACCAGCTGCAGCAGATACTAGTAGATTTCCATCTCTATGGTCTATTACCTCTCGCTGTTCTTTAGTCCATTTTGTACTTCCCACTAATTCACATCTCCTTCCATCATTTTTATAACATCATCGCTCGTTCTATTAGGTATCACCTTATAACAATTGTTTTTAAGTGCCGTATCAAACTGACAAATAGATGAGTAACTACAGAACCGACAAGAATCTTTATCTTTTGATTTTTTAGGCTCTATTTTTATATTTCCGCTCATCATATCCGAACACAAGTCTTTTATAGATTTTTTTATGTATGCTCTTATAATTTCAAATTGCTCGTCTGTAACTCCAGCAGTCCCTTTTGAAAGAGAGCCATCTTTATTTCTAGCAGCTTTTATTATTTTAGAGCTACTTTTTGGCTCTTCAAGTGCTTTATCCATATATGAAAGTATATCTAAATCTTTTATAAGCATTCCTTTCATTTTAAACGATTCTATAATCCGCCGCTTAACTTCTTCATCATCCACAAGCGTACTTCTAGAAATTATAGGATTATCCATTCTACTGTATAACATTGCAGCTGGTTTTATTGGAATATTATCCGGTATTTCACCGCCTTCTAAAATTGCATCCATATATACCAGTAATTGTAACTGTAACCCGTAATATACATCGTTTAAATTTATATCATTTTTACCCCATTTGTAATCTACTATTCTTACAAACTCTTTATTTTCTTCGTTTACATACTTATCAATTCTATCTATCTTCCCTATTAACTCTACTATTTCATTTTCTTTGTACTTAACCTGTATTGAAGGGTATTTCCGTTTTTTACCAAATTCAACTTCATACTCATCTGGCTCAAATCTTCCCTGCTTAATCTGATCTGCTATTATTTTTATAGAAACTGTTATAAGCACTTTTAATCTATAAGCAAGGTATTTATATTTTGGAGAACTTTCAAGTATAAATCCAGGTATTTTAGCTATTAGCTCGTCTACCATTTCTGATACTCTAAGCTCTATATATTTATCATCTACCTCATGCCAAGTTATTCCGTCTTTATGCATAGTTTTAGAATAATTTTCTATTACCTTATGTACAAAGCTTCCTACATCAGGTGCCGTAAATAGATATTCTTTTCTATCCTTTGCCTTCATTCCATATTCTATGAAATATGCAAATGGGCAACTTGCGTATTTTTCTAATCTCGATACACTTATAGTCTTTGAATTATAAAGCTCTTTTATTTTTTCCTCGTCTACATATTCAAATTGATTTGTAAAGTCTATTCCTTCAACAATTCTTTTAGTTATATCATTGTATCTATCGTCATTTAGATAGTATTCGTATGTATCTTTCCAAATATCAGATATTCCATTTTCAAAATCTTTATCTGCAGCTTCTTTTATTTTATCTACCATTGTATTAAAAGTAGGTATTTTAGAATTTACTTCTTTTAAATCTTCTTCCTCATACACACCTTCTAAGAAATAACTTTTTATATCTACATATTTAAATAATTTTTTAATTCTAGATATTATTATAGATGCTCTTTGTGTTTTTCCTTCGCTATCAGCAATAGGGTAGCTTACAGTAAGTTTGTCTGATGTCGCAGTTATAGCCTTATAAACTAAAAATTGTTCTTCAAACACCCTTTTTCTACTGTCTTTATCTAGCTCCACATTCATATCAGATAGTTTCCCTCTATCTGAGTCAGAAAGAAGCCCATTTTCTTTTGAAGGCATTGGAAATACTCCATCTACAGTGCCAATTAAATACAGGTGCTTAGTATTTGGATTGTTCATTCTGTCTACTTCTGTTACTGTTACCTGGTCTATACTAGGTGGTATAGTCTTTAACTCGTACTCATCAAGTGCAATATTTACTATTCTTATAAATCTCTCTAGAGAAATTTTTTCATTGCCCATAATCTCTACAAGCTGGTCTAATAAATCTGAAACAGTATTCCAAACCTGTGAATATCTAGCTGCAGATTCTAACATACCTTTTTCTCTAAGCGTATCTATTGTATCTTCTATTTTTTCAAATATGTTTATATCCTCTAAAAACTCATACAGATATCTACAAATATCTTCAACTGTTTTTCTATTTTTAGAAGAGAGTTTCTCGTCAAATCTTTTAATAGGAGCAATTACTCTATTTTTTATATCATTAATTCTTTTCTTGGTTTCTAGTTCTTCTTCACTTTCTTCATATTCATAAAAAGAATTTGGTAATCTGTATTCCCAAACATCTTCAAACCACTTGTTTCCTGATATCCCATTTGCTATTACATAGTTTTCAAGTAGACTTATTTCATCTTCTGTAAAATCTAATAGCCCACTTTTTAAATATCTAAACATTGTTTCATATCCGTATCTTCTCTTTTTCATTTCAAGTACAGATATAATCATTGTGATTATAGGGTTATTTTTCGCCTCAGATTTTTTGTTGATATAGAATGGAATTTTATACTCAGAGAATATAGATTTTACAAGAGATTCATAAGAATCTATATTTCTTGCAGCTATGGTTATATCCTTATATCTATATCTTCCATCTATTATATCGTTAGCTATTTCCTTTGCGATTTCCTCAACTTCATTGTATAAGTTTGAATACTCTCTTATTCTTATTTTTTCTGTTTTCTTTTGGTAAATACTATAAGGATATGAGTTATAATATCTTTCAAGGTGTTGTAACTCCTCATTGCCTATAAATCTCTTTATATTTTCGTTACAAAGATTTACATCTTTTTCTACCTTTATACCTTCTTTTTCGCATATATCTTTGATTCTATTGTATGTATTTCTAGTACTTGCAAAGTAGTCTGCGTATCCTGTCTTAAATGGAGAGTCCATTGTAAATAAAAATGTCGTACTCTTTGCTTTTTTCATAAGTTCTTTTAAAAGTTCATACTGATTTGGCGTGAAACTAGTGTATCCGTCAATATACAGATCCATATCATCTAAGAAACTACACTCAGCAATTTTTTCTGTAAGCATAACTACTCTATCGTGCATATCTACATAATCTTCGTGTAATTTTTTCTCAAATTCTCTATAAATTTTAGCTATATCTTTTAACTTCATAACTAAATTTTCAGGAAGATTTTCCACACCTTCACCTATAATTTCATCAAGTCTATCTGGAGTTATCATAAACTGTTTAAGCTCAGATATCATCTCTGAAATAGATGTTGTAAATCCAGGTTGTGTGTATGATTTTGAGAATAATTCAAGCTCCTTTGATACAGTTTCTATTGAATTATGAGTGATTATAGCCTTTCCTGCTGCATTTATCCCTACTTTTGATAAGTTTCCACAGTATGAAAATACTAAATCAGATAATGTCTTTAACCCCATAGGTCTAACACGCATATATTTATCTTTAGCTCCAGATGCAAACATATTACTTACTCTTTTTTCCATTTCGTATGTGTATTGCTCTGGAATCAGTATTATTATTGGAGATTTTTCTATTTCTGAAATAGCTTTTTCTTTAATCTCATTGAGCATATATTCAGTTTTTCCACATCCACTTCTGCCTAGTATAAATCTGACTCCCATATTACCCTCCTAATATTCTTCATATGCTTCTTCGTCAACATTGCTTTTATTGCACAACATATTGAATTCGCAGTACTTACAAGATTTTAAATTTTTTTCCTCAAAATCCGATTTTTTTATTTCATTTATAATACCTTTTATTTTTATTTTGTCGTTTTCATACTTTTCTTCGCTATATGTTAGTTCTATTGGCTCTGAATAGTATTCAGGCTGATAGTAGTACATTCTAACTCTAGCTTTTTCTTTCCCATTTCCGTATATTTTAGGAATTGCTTCATATGCAACTGCCATATAGACGATACTCTGCATTCTTTTTTCTAAATCGTTGTACTTTAGTTTTCTGTTTTCTGTTTTCCAATCCCATATATCTATGGAAAGCTGACTATTTTCTCTATATATTACAGCTAAGTCGTATTTTGCAGTTAGTCTGCTTTCTTCATCTATTTTTATAGAAAGTCCGTACTCTGGCAGATACTCTCTATCTTCATAAATAGGTACTGCTTTCTTTACTTTTTCCAGCCATTGGTCAAATTTCTCATATTCTTTGTTTCCTGTAAATTTTCCTACAGGTATTCCCGAGAAATATCTCTCACACATTAGATGAAATTCTAATCCGTACTTCATGCTTCTGTAGTATTCCTCGTCGTCTTCCTTTTTCCAATTTAGCCCTTGTATGTATTTATACCCAAATTTTTTAGGGCAACTTCTAAATGTATTTAAAGCATTCTGGCTGAATTCAAATCCAGAAAAGTCCATTGTATTCACCTCTTTTACTGTTTAGCTCTTCTTTTTTGTACTTGATTTTCCATTAGTTTAAAGTAGTCACTCTTTTCCTGCTTTAATGGATATTTTTTCTTTTTATCTTCATCGTTATTAAATACAGATGCAGATATTATAAGCATCTCTTTAGCCCTAGTTAAACTTACATAGAATAATCTTATCTTTTCTCTTATTTGATCTAACTTCAATTCTATATCAAAATTTGTTCTTTCTAATCCATTTGTCAATTTTTCTATTTCAGATGCCACAAGAGCTTCAGGATTACTATATTTTTCCTTTAGGAAATATTTCTGACAAGGTAGTTTAAACTCTAAATCACTAGGGAATTGATATTTTGTGCATTTAAGCATAAATACACAGTCCCATTCCATTCCTTTTGATTTGTGGTTAGTACATACTGTTACACTTCCTGGTGTAGGCTCGTATCCGTTGATATTACCTGTTATATCTAATATATGTCTAAAACTACTGTTTCCTCTGTCTTTTATTACATTTACTATATATTCAAAGTCTACATCTTTATCTTCTCTTTTAAGATATTTAATGTAAAATGCTACATATTCCGCAATAGCCATTTCTTCTTCTGTTATATCTAATCTATCCCGTATGAATAAAACCAATAAATCAGCTCTATTCCAAGAGTAATCCATTATTTCCTGAATTTTTTCTAATGCATTTTTAAACTTGGCGAATATACTGCTACTGTCGTCAACTATTCCTAAGTCAATTTCATCAAAGTTGTATATCAATTCATCCGTTGTAAATTTTTTGAATATATTTAAAAAGTCATCCTTTCCTTCTTCACTTTCTTCTTTTATAAATGCACTTCCAATTATATCCATCATCTTATCTATATTATTATTATCTATTATAAAGTCCAGTATATTGGCTATATCGTCTATTACTTTTCTCATTTTTTCAGAAGATGAGCTTAGATTTTCAAATTGTAAATCGTGTTTTTTTAACTCTGCAGCAATTTTATTGCAGTCGTTATTATACGGAGCTAGTATTCCTATACTTTTATCTGGATATTTTCTTTTTATTCCTTCTACAAATCTTATCGTTTCTCTTATTTCTTCGTCAAAACTTCCTGCGCCTAACCACTTTGTATTTATTGTATAATTTTTTGGCTCTGGGTTTTCTTTGTATCCTTTGCCTTTTTCTACAGTTTTAATTTTCATATCTTCAAGTGCATCTCTACATTCTATTTCTGGTAAGCTGTTTTTTGTGTAGTCAACTAATAGATTTGCAAGCTCTAATATATCCTTGCTACTTCTATTTGACATATACATTCTGTGGCAACAGTCTGCACTCTCTATAAATTCTCTAAAGAATTTTGGATTTGATTCAGAGAATGTTCCACTTATACTCTGGTTTATATCTCCAACCCTTACTATATTCGGATTATCTCCACCAATAAGTTTTATTATTTTTCCTTGGATTTCATTTGAGTCCTGACATTCATCCTCAAATATATATTTATACTTCTTGTTTAGTTTTTCTCTGACAGCATCGTCATCTCTGACTATTTTATGTGCATTTATCAGTAAATCGTCAAAATCTAAGAGTCCATGGAATTTAAGTCTTTTACAGTACATCTCATATATAGGTGCTACTATTACCATTATTCCTTTGTACCCATTTTCATTAACTCTTTCATTTAATATATCTGGAGTTATTCCATTGTATTTTAATTTACTTATAGATCTTGTTACTAAATCAAAAAATCCTTGCTTCCAAGTTTCCTCAAATCCTCTAGCCTTCTCTTCATTTATTTTTTTAGTTTTTTTATCCTTTGCTTTTTCGTAATTTATGAAGTAGTAGAAATATTTTTTCCCCTTTTCTGTAGATAAATAGCTTTCTATACATTCATTTAAAATAATACTTCTTTGAGCATCGTCAGCAATCATAAATTCTTCATTTAGCATTGCTGATTCTGGATTTTCTTTTATTATTTTAGTTGCTAAACTGTGTATAGTCATAACTTCATATGAATTGTTCAATCTTATAAGAGTGTCTTTATTTTTTCTTTTAATCTCGTTTATCTCTTCTTCTGATAAATTTTCTTCTATTTCTACATCTTCTCCATATTTTTCATTTAACAGTTTTTTTATTCTTCCTTTGAAGTTATTAACTGCGCTGTTCATATATGTTAATATTAGTATTTTTTCTTTTCCATTTATATTATTTTCTAGTAGTTCTGTTACCAATCTAGTTACTATGAATGTTTTTCCAGCTCCTGGAACTGCGGGAACTGCCATAGTACCAGATTTATACTCCATTATAGGAGCTTGATCCTCTCTATATGTTATTTTCCGCATATTTTACCTCGCTTGTATATTAAATTTCTTCTCTATCCATTAAGTTTATTATACTTGTGTACAGCATACTTTCTGATAAATAACCATTTAAAGAATAATCACTCTTAAATGCATATACCTCTTCAGCTGAATCTAATAGTGAATACAGTAGATTGTTCATATAGTATTTTTTTAACTTTTCTTCGTCTAAGTCTGTAAATATCTGTTTTTCCTCATATGATTTTCTAAGAACAATAGAGTTATTTATTTCTTTGGAAATCTTTGGATTCCACATATTATTTCCACAATCTGCCCAAAGCTGTATTCCTCTTTCTGATAGAGAATTTATATAATAGAAAGGAGTTGTTATCATTATCTTGTCTTCTCCTTCACTATTTTTTAAATCTCTAAATCCTATGTAATCTTTAGAGTATGTTTTTAAGATTTTATCTATTTCAAAATCTTTTATCACTCCACATTCTGCAGCTTCTTCTAGTTTTTCACATTCTGATATTACTTTTTTGCAAATATCTATATTTTCAATTCCATCTTCTAATGCTATAAGTACTTCTGTGTAAAATCTTCTCATAAATTCACTTCTTTTTAGATTTTTCTTTCTACCAATGTAGATTTTTTCTATTATCCGGTCTAAGTTATGTACATTTTCCACAGAATTGTTTATATCTTTTATATCTATTTCGCTGTTTTCATTTTCTATATTTCCCAGGAAATTATCAAATGTTATTTCTCTACTCTCAGCATAAATCCTGTCAAGCTCGCTATTTTTAAGTATTGTATACTTTAGTAGTGTTTCATTTTCTCTAAATATTTTATTTGCCTTGATTTTATTTATCCCCAGAACTAGTGAAAGCATCTGTATATATTCCTCTGTTGAAAATTCTATTTCCGAATTTCCTGCATATAATGCAGCAATAATTATCAACAGATTTGCATATCTATGCTGAGATATTTTAAAGTCTGTGCTTGTGCTAAAGTATTTTACTCCCATTTTTTGAAGTCTATCTGTTATTCTGTTGTGTAGTATTCCTGATCCTGGAGGAATTATTATAGCTGTTTTTCCTATTTGTTTAGGTTTTTTTGTAATTTCTTCAATTTTATACAATATATCATCTATCATCTCTGTATAAAGTTGTGATTGGTAACATTCTTTTATTCTATTTGAAAACGGTATTAAATCTTTATATTTTGCTCCGTATCTTTGATGGTTCGCCAAATTTTTATTCTCTAGACTATTAGAAGATAATTCACTTTCTTTTGAGTAGTAGTCTACTATGTTATCTAAATCAAAATTGTACATTGCCGCAAAATCTGCACTTATATCTCCGTATATGAATATTTCTTTCCTTATGTTTTTGAATACTTTTACTAATTCTAATTCTGAGTTTGATGTTTTTTCTATTCCATCTATTAATAAGTAATCATATCTTTTAGATAAACTTTTTTTATATTCTTCTTTTTTCAGTAACTTTTCTGTGTATAAGTATATCGCCATCGGTAAATCTATTGCAGATTTTTCTATAAGTTTGTCTGTATATTCTTTTATAATTTCATCGTTTTGAGTATAGGAAAATCTTTCTAAATTATCCTTATTTTTCTTTGTATAATATATTTTTTCTCCAGTAGAGTATATGTCTGTATTCATATATGCTGCTGATTTTAAGTTCGAGTATATGGATTTTGATATGTTTTCTGATGTTCCTGTTATATCTTCAAAATATCCATATTTATATCTAAAGTTTTCAACCATTTCAGTTATTATGTATTCTGGCAATGAGTATGGTATATTATTTGGTACACCCTTTAAACTTTTTAATTCTCTAGATATCAGTGTCCAATATTTTTCTAGTTCTTTCATTATGAATGATATATATGTCAATATTTGTGGTTCTTCTATGTATGAATTTATATTTATACTGCTTTTTATTTTTTCGATTAGTTTTCCATCTGAAACAAGAAAAAGTATCTTAGAACACTTACCTGATTTTTGTTTGATCAGTTCATTGTATTTTTCAGATACTTTTTTTAGGTTTGTTTGTTTAGTTGTTATCTCTGCCATAATCTTCTCCTTTTTTGTAGAACATTAGTTCTTGATATTCTTATTATATCATTTTTTAGTGTAAGTTTAAAGTTGTATATTGTTTGTTATTAAATAAAATTCATTAGATGTTTTTTATAATTTTATTAATATTCTTTTTAATTTTTTTCTGATACTATAATATTGGAGGTGATTGATTTGAAAAATATAGTAATTACTGGTGGTTCTGGTGGAATTGGAAAGGCATTATGCTATGGGTTTGCCGATTTGGGTTATAATGTCCTTAGTCTTGATGTTAATGATTATAATTTTGATAGAAAAAATATACATACTTATAATGTAAATCTATCATCTGAAGATGAGATAAAGTCTTGCTTTAATGAAATAGTAAGTAAGTTTGGTCCAATTCATATACTTATCAATAATGGTGCTATTAGCAAGTTTAATAAATCTATTTATGATATTTCTGTTGATGAGTTTGATGCTGTTTTAAATACCAATTTAAGAGGTGCGTTTATATGCTGCAAGGAATTTATTTTAGCGAATAAGGGGCTTAATTTTGGAAGAATAATAAATATAGCATCTACAAGATATAATCAAAATGAGGCTGATTGGGAAGCTTATGGTGCTTCAAAGGGCGGAATAGTATCCCTTACAAATACACTTTGTGTTTCTCTATCTGGGAGTGATATAACTGTAAACTGTATAAGTCCTGGCTGGATAGAAACTGAGGATTATGATTCTTTATCAGAGTTAGATCATTCTCAGCATCCTTCTGGAAGGGTTGGAAAGCCCGATGATATTTTTAATGTGTGTGCTTTTCTTGTTGATGAAAAGAGCGATTTTATTAATGGTGCAAATATTGTTGTTGATGGTGGTATGACTAAAAGAATGATTTATTTTTAATTTTTAATAAAAGAGAGGGTATATAAAATTTTTTCTGTAAATAAGCCCTCTATGGCTTAAACTACCGTT